>DATKYB010000123.1 GCA_035528715.1 Nitrospinota bacterium
CCACTGCTTTTGTTGAACAGCAAAGGTATAGGCAAGGTTTCCTAAGCTTCCAGCCCCTGCGTAGATAACCGCACCAAACAGGGCAAAAAGATTTATTCCTGGTGGCAGCCACCAATCTCCACCAGCATTAAATAAAATACCCTTTGCCATAGTCTTTACCCCAGCAGGAGTAACAACCAAAGAAATTGTGATTACAAGAATAACAGCCGTAGCCCCCATAAAAAACATCGATACCTTTTCCACTGAATTGTAGACAACAGGACCACCCAGGAGGATTACGGCTGTGAGCACAAGAGTAAATTCAGCCCACCATCTCCAGTTGGCACCTGTTCCCCCTAATAATACATCTAATGCTGTTGCACCTGTTGCAGCCCAGCCAGGCCACATATAGATAAGAATGGCTGAGGCAAACCAAAACCAACCAAAGCCCTTCCACGCTCTCGAACAGCCTGTAAAGAAGGATTCACCTGTTGCAAGGGTATAACGGCCAAGCTCAACATTTATAAACCACTGTAGTGAAACCCCTAAAATAGCCAGCCACATCAACCCGGCCCCATATTGTGCAGTAAGCCTCGGCCACATGATGAGCTCGCCGCCACCAAGGGCAATACCTAAAACGATAATACTCGGCCCCAGCATAACCATTTTCCCTAATGGAATTGCAGGCAGATCCTTTACACCCAAAGAGTCCATTCCACCTTTTGGAATGGTCCAGACTTCCTCACCCTTTCTTGAGACACCTTCATCAGCCATACGCTTTTCCTCCTTTCATAATTTATTTTGAGATGAGTTAAATAGCCACCTCCCTTCTTAGATAAGATTTTCTTCTTGCCCAAAAAATAAGATAAGAATGGAACAATTTATAGAAAAATTCTTTTCTCTTTTTTTCTGAAAAATCCCGTCTGTGATTAAGCATCCTGAAATTTTGGTGGCAATTCTTGATATTGAGCAGTATGTCAGATGAGACGTCAGCAGAAAATCTTCTCTCCTGTCCGATTTTCCGATAAGAAACGAAGAAAAATAATCTTCTCAAGATACTTTAACTGAGATTTAACTATTAACCTAATAAAATGTCAAGCTTTTTTATTAAAAAAATTGGGAGAAAAACATTGACAAAAAAAACATTGACAAAAAAACATTGACAATGATCGAGATTTATTATATAAGGACAAGAATTTTTTTTAAAAAAGTATTTTAGTCCCTAAGAGAGGTAAGGAATGAAAAGAGTGATCATTATTTTGTTATCAATTGCAGCATTCGGAATAGTTCTAGCTGTTATACTTAGTTTAATCCAAGAAGGTTTTAAACTTCCAGGCTATTTCTAAAATTTCCGATAACTTTCCTTTTTAAAGAGATTTCCTTTCAGCTTTTGAATAAACAATGAAATCTTGATTATAATTACTCACCCTATTATTCTCAATCAATTTCAGACTATTTACTTTCGATAATCTAAAAATATTTTAAATAGATAATTAAAAGATATCAAGAAGAGATTGACTCCCTCTCTCCTTTCACCTCAACCTTTGCGAGTCCTTCAATAAATTTGATGATCGCTGAATGGTCTTCTTCTCCTTTTCCCTCTCTATTTAATGCTTGAAACATTTCATGAACTAAGCTAGTTAAAGGAAGGGAAACCCCCAGCTCTTTTGCACTATTCAGTGCATTTTTCAGATCTTTTATATGGAGTCTAATCTTAAACCCAGCTTTGAACCTTCTCTCTAAGATGTTCGGAACTTTTGCATCCAACACCCTGCTCCCAGCCAGCCCTCCTTTGATTGCTTCGTATAATAACTTCGGATCAACCCCAGCCTTTACTCCCAATACAAGGGCTTCTGACATGGCCTCCATATTCAGGGCCACGATAATTTGATTTGCCAATTTTACAAATCCTCCAGCCCCTATATCACCCACATGGACAATGCTCTTTCCTAAAACCTTAAAGATCCCTAAGCAGTCTTCAAAGACCTTTTTTTCACCGCCAACCATAATAGCAAGGGCCCCTTCAATAGCCCCGGTTTCTCCCCCACTGACCGGCGCATCAATCATTTTTACACCCTTTTTAGATACCTCTTTATAGATCTTCTTAGTAATGACCGGTGAAATTGAACTCATATCTATTATGATAGCCCCTTTCCTTGCACCCTCCAAGAGACCATTTCTTCCTAAAATTACCTCTGCCACTTCTGGTGAATCGGGAAGCATGGTTATAATAATTTCTGATTTTTCTGCAACCTCTTTTGGCGATAAAGCAGCTTTGGCCCCATCATTTACTAATTCCTCAATGGGTTCTTTACTTCTATTGTAAACAACAAGACTGTACCCCTTCTTCATAAGATTCCTTGCCATGGGTTTTCCCATAATCCCTAATCCAATAAAACCTATTTTTTTCATAGCTCTTTTTCTCCTTTTGTTAAAGTTATCTTAAGAAATTTATACTAAATCTTCTTTCTATTTTCCAATGAATATTTTGAGACAATAAAATTTTTCATGCTGAGATATGGTTTTTAGAAGAAATGAATGAAAAGAAATGGGGGGAGTTCCACTATTATCTTACTTTAAACATTTTGTTTAGGCTTAGCTGGAATAGGTTCAAATTCCTTTATAGCATCAATGGAAAGACCCATAGCTGCATCTGCAGTCCTTTCTACCATGATATCGATAACTGAAGGTCTCCCTGAATCAACCGCTCTTTGAAAAGCATTTTTAATCTCATCTGGCTTATTCACCCTTTCTGCATAGCAACCAAACCCCTCTGAAACCTTTACTATATCGATTAAATGCTCTTTATATCTCAGATCCACCTGATATTCAAAATCAAGGGCATACTTTTGATGTTGCCTGATAAGACTCAGGTATCCATTATTGATCACAACTACTATTATTGGGATATCGTATTGAGATGCCACAGCTAACTCAGAACATAAAAATCCGAAACCACCATCACCCATAACAGCTACTGCAGTACTCTCCGGACTTGCTAGTTTTGCTCCGATTGCTGCTGGGATGTCAAAACCTAAAGTTCCTGCACAACCACACATGATATACCTTCTTGGTTTGTATACATCCTGAAACTGACCTGACCATATCTGATTCAGACCGCATCCCGAGGTAAAAATAGTATCTTTATCAAAAAACTCGTTTATTTCTTTATATACCCTCGGGGGCTTAATCGGTATATCGTCATAATCCATCTTTCGTGCCATCTCTTTTTTCAATAAGGCTATATCTTTAACCCTTCCATTGGGAGGTCTCTGAGGGGTCTTTTCTTTGGCTGTCTTGAGCATGGCTTCTAGGGCCAATTTCGCATCACTGACAATACCTAATTCTACAGGTACAATCTTTCCAATTTGGTTGGGATCAATGTCAACATGAATAAATTTCCTTCCCTTGGTATAAACAGAAAGGTCACCTGTATGCCTGTCAACAAAGCGACAGCCTATGCCCAGAACCAGATCAGACTCCAAGAATGTTTTGTTTCCAAGGAGGGTATTAATCTGAATGCCTACATTGCCTGCATAATAAGGATGGTCTGCTGGAATACCACCTTTTGCCTGGTAGGTTGTAACCACAGGAATAGACATATACTCTGCAAATTCTAGAAACTCTTTGGTGGCATTTGCAATGACCACTCCTCCACCTGCCAAGATTATAGGGGCTTTAGCTTCAAGAATCATATCAATGGTTTTTTCTATTGATTTCATTCTTGGGCCTGGTTTAGAGAACTCCAAGGGGTGATCAGCATCAGGGTCATATTCAATCTCTTCTCTCTGAAGATCCATAGGAAGATCAATGAGAACAGGACCTGGTCTTCCTTCTCTTGCAATTCTAAAAGCCTCTCTAAAGAGAACAGGAACTCTGCTTGCCTCAGTAATGCAATAGCTTTTTTTAGTTATTGGCTTAACAATTTCAGCAATATCTACTGCTTGGAAGGCCTCTTTTCCTAACAAAGCTCTTACATTCTGCCCCGTAATAGCAACAATTGGAATAGAATCAACTTTAGCAGTATAGAGCCCCGTTACAAAATTGGTAGCTCCAGGTCCAGAAGTTGCAAGGCACAATCCCACCTTATCAGCAACTCTGGCATACCCATCTGCTGAATGACAAGCCCCTTCTTCATGCCGGGAAATAAAATGCCTTATCTTTTTTGATTGACTCAAAGATTTGTAAAGAGGATTAATTGCAGCCCCTGGAATCCCAAAGGCAACTTCTATACCTTCATCCTCCAGGATTTTTACAATAGCGTCTGTAACGAGCATTTTTGCCATAATTCTTCCCTCCTAAAAGAGAATTACTACAATATGATGGTTCATATTATGAAACTTTGTTTCATTTTATATAATCTAAATTTTAATCCCTGCTCAAAAAATATTTCGGGATAAAAGGTATTTCACATTGTGAAACAGTATTTCATCTCAATGGTCTGATTATCATACCACTATTGTTTTATTTGTCAAGTATTTTTTATTAAAAATATTTAATACATTATACAATTTTTTATTATATAGATAACATCTTGAAAGTTATGGATATAAATAAAAGAAGATTGGTTTGAGTTACTCTTCTTTTTCTATTGTTACCTCTGTGGATTTGATATCATTTAATGCTGAGAGGTCTCCCAAAATCCTGCCGAATACGTTGACGGGGCTTGCAGGTCTGCATTCATCTCCCACACTTGCAGGTGTAGGTCCCCAAAAGATACAAAACGCATTTCCTGGAGGCCAATAGGCTAAGTCTCCTTTTTCAACTACCTCTTTTGGGTTTTCTGATCCCATCTTTACAGGAATAGAAAAATATATTTCGTCTCCCCAACGATTACCGCTTGCTTTTATGGGTAACTTTTCCCAAACCGCTTCCGCTGTCTTTGTCTCATTTAACTCTCCCTGAAATTCGTTGCCACCAATATTCAATTTAATCTTTTTCACCATATCCTCCTCCATAAAAGTTACTTTTAAAGCCCAGCCTGCGAGATATCTTCTCAGCAGTCTTCACAACAAGTGGTACTAATTCATTTCTTAATCTTACGTTTGTAAATCTGGTTGATGGCCCTGATACGCTAATACCCCCAACTGTATCTCCATGATAATCAAATATAGGAACTCCAACGCACTTAAGGCCTATTTCCAACTCTTCATTATCAATTGCATATCCCTGTCTTTTTATCTGCTGTAGTTCTTTTTTGAGTTCTTTTTTGTCTATAATTGAATTCTTAGTTAATTTGACCATTTTAATATTTGATAGAACATTATCTAATTCTTTAGGTGATTTATGAGATAGGATGGCTTTGCCTACTGATGTACAATGGGCAGGCGCTCTCTTTCCAACAGCAGACATCATTCTTATTGTCTGAGTACCATCTATTTTATCGATATCGATGATCTCTCCTCTATCCAATATTGCAAGATGAACCGTCTCTTTACATTTATCGACCAGTTCTTGAAGCAAAGGCATGGCAAAAGACCTAAGACTCATCTTATTAATACAAGCACTCCCTATTTCAAACACCTTAAGCCCCAACATATACTTGCCTGAACTGGGATCTTGTTCAATGTAATCCATTCTCTTAAGAGTGCTTAATATTCTAAATACGGTTGGTTTCGATAAACCAACCCTTTGTGTTATCTCTTTCAATCCCAAGGATGGTACTTCAGCAGTAAATAATTCTAATACCTTTAATGCCCTTACTACTGATTGAATGTCATATCCAGAGGAAGATCTCGAGTCATTCATATTCTTAGAGCCTCTTATTTGCTATTTTTTGATACTATAGCATAATATTTAAAACCCAAAAAAGTTTTTTATGTCTGGTTAAAAAGGCTGGAATTTTTATATTTAACTAATCCTGAACTTATAAAGACCTTTAATATAGCAGCAATAGGAACAGCTAATAAAATCCCGATAAAACCGAAAAATTTAGCGCCGACTAATATAGCAATCATGATAACTACAGGATGCAATCCAACCTTATTTCCTACTATCCTTGGAGTTATAAAATTTCCTTCAAAAAACTGAACAATCCCAAAAACTAGAATAACCCCTATGATATGCTCGAAATCTTTAAACTGTAAGAATGCCAAAAAAAGAGCAGGAACAATGCCTACTACAAGCCCTAAATAAGGAATGATATTAGCAAAACCAGCCACAATACCTATCAAAACGCCCATAGGAATATTTATTATGTATAACCCCATGCTATACAATACGGCTAAAATAAGGCAAACAGTGAGTTGCCCTTTTATAAAGGCTCCAAGAATCGTATCAATTTCTCTTATTTTTTCTACAATTGACTCTTTGGATGAAGGAGGGAGATATTCTTTAATCTTTTCTTTTATTCGATCAAAATCTTTTAATAAATAAAATGTTGCTACAGGGATTATCAAAAGATTGATAGCTACTATTACTATATTTACAAATGTTGATAGAGCATTAAAAATAAAAGAAGTTATTGCATCTAAAATTCTTAAAGGAAATGTACTAAGCCTTTTCATACCTTCTTCAATGATGAGCTGAACCTTATCGCTATGTTTTGCCGCTATGCGATCAAGGATGGGTATAATCATCTTCTTTGTTCTTTCAATGTATAAAGGCATATCTTCTATAAGAGAATCGACCTGAATCTTGATCAAAGGAAAAACAATAATACTAAAGAGGGCGAGTAGGGAAACCAGTACGATTGTCAGTAATATAATTGCCATTATTCTTGGAATCTTAAACTTCTGTAATCGATCAACAAGAGGGTCTAAAATATAGGCCAATAACATTGCAATAACAAAAGGCATGAGTATATCACGAGAAATAAATATGAAATAAAGAACAGCAGCTATAGAAATTGTTAGTATAAGTGATTTTTTTAAATTGTTCTGTATAATCATTTCATTCCTTTTTTACCCTCTGTTTTTACCCTCTGTGTTTTTTAATAAATTCACCAAAAATGTCTTGTCATTTAATTATCTCTTACGAAAATCTGCTGTCTTCGCCTTTTTTTACAACAAAAATTTTTTATTCACCATTCATTATCTTCACTTCACGATAGATATAACCTATACCTGAAGCTACTGTAAAAAAAGCAGTTGTCAAGAATAGAATTGTAAGAATCGGCGATGATTTATGCAGGACATAGAATAATAGTACGAGAGATATGGTTAGAATCTGAACAAAGGTTGTCGCTTTCCCTAATATACTGGGAGATACTACAAGGTTATCAGTAAGGATATGAGTCACTAATGCACCTATGACAATGATCACATCTCTGCTTACAACTAAAATAGTTATCCAAACAGGAATTTCTCCAACGATTGACAGAGTGATAAAGGAGGTAGTTAAAAGGAGTTTATCAGCTAAAGGGTCAAGAAATGTTCCTAATTCAGTCTTCTGCCCTTTGATTCTCGCAATAAATCCATCAACCCCATCCGTTAGACCCATAAGACAAAAGAGTATTAATGCAAGAATCAGATATCCATAAATAAGAAGGGTTATAAAAAAAGGTATTACAATAATCCTGATAATTGTAATCCTATTCGCTAAATTCATAAAATCTCTCTCACTCAAAACAAATATCTATAAAATGACTTGGAGATGTATTTTATTCTCTATGAAGCTTGATATCTTTATTTGAAAAGTTCCATAGTTCTTTACAACAATCTCATTTATCAAAGACTCTATATCCCCAGCAAACTCGACTTCTATTTGGGCTACCTTAGTAATATAGCTCTTTTGCAAAAAACTTAAGATGCCAGGAACTTCATTTTTTAATATATTTCTCAATACAGATAATTGAGAAACATTTATATTCTCAATTGTTAAATAAATCTTGGCGAATTCATCTCTTTTTTCTGGAGAAATAATATTGAATTTATCAACAAAATATCTCGAGAGCTTTCTGCATGTCTCTTTAATAAGTTGGGAGTATATATCCGTATCCGTCCTCTCTTCTATTGAAGATATAGTATACTCACTCCCTATTGAGATTATGGAACCGGTGTTTACATCCAAAGCCCTAGCGGAGATATTCGCTTGAACAAACTTTTGATAAGTATCTATGCCGGATTTCACTCTCTCTTTTACAACAGCCTTTCCTAAAATAATGATATCCGCTCCAAACTGAAGGCCCATAGCAGCGGCAGCCCTATTATTTCCTGCTACTGCTTGTACAATTTGTTCTCTTTTAAGACCCTTCCTAATAGCCACCTGATCCACAAGGTCAAATCCACTTTCACTAAAATTTTGAATCAGAGCGATTTCTGACATTGTTGGTTTCTCACCGTTCCCTTTTGATTGAATATCCGTTTCCTCTTCTACAACCACCATCATTCTTGGTCTATGTTTTCTCTTCTCTATAATACCTATAGCAATAAGATCGCTTTTTAAATTTCCCATAGGAACCATCACCTGTAGGCCGACCTCGTATATATTGAGAGAAATATCAGGGCTTTCATAAAAAATTTTATAACTCTGTATATATCTCATACTCTTTTCAAAGATTTCTTCCTTCAACAGTTCATAATTATTAGCTATCCTTTCAGAATCAATGATGAGATTAACAGCATGCTCTATTGCAATTCTCATCGCATTATTGATAGCTTCGTTTCTTGCATTTGCTTGATTTTCATCAATAATAACCCCTCTCCCGATAGAAATTATATTAGAAAAGACCGATTCGACTTGGGCATCACTTGATTGAGGAGAAATAAAAACAAAAATTATAAGCAATAAAAAAAATAGATAAAAAGTCGATCTCAAATTAAACAATCAATATCTCCTTAATTGATTTAGTTTTTTAGAATTATCAAAAATAGGAAATGATGTCAATCTAATTTAAAGTCACTGTCTTTATGCTTTTTGGATTTCTTTTTTTAATAATTCTATTTCAGATGATGAAAGATATCTATATTCTCCAGGGAGAAGGCCTTCGAGCTTCAAAAAACCTATCTTTGTTCTTTTCAGTTTTCTTACAGGATGTCCAATCATCTCAAACATTCTTCTTATCTGCCTTTTTTTACCTTCCTTAATCGTTATCTCTAACCAACAACTATTCTTTAAGGTTTTGATCACCTTTACATTTGCCGGCCTTGTTTTCCCCTCGCTTAATTTTACACCCTTCTTTAATGTGTTAATGGCTTTCTCATTTAAAATACCGGATACTTTTGCCATATAAGTCTTTTTAAGGCCATATCTTGGATGGCTCATTATTTGTGCCATATCACCATCATTTGTTAAAATGAGCAGTCCTTCAGTATTATAATCTAACCTGCCTACAGGGAATACACGAAACTTAATGTCCTTTAAGAGATCACCAACAGTAGGTCTCCCCTTTTCATCCTTAAGAGTAGTAACATACCCCTTAGGCTTAAAAAGAAGAATATAAATCTTCTTTTGTTTTCTCTTTATAATTTTATTATCCAGCTTTATACAATCCTTTTCAGGGTCAATCTGCTTCCATAATTCCCTGACAATTTCTCCATTTATAGTTACTCTTCCCTCTAAAATTAATTTCTCTGCTTTTCTCCTTGAAACGATACCAACTTCGGAAAGAAACTTTTGAACACGCATAATGAGATAAAATATTTTTTCTGAAAGCAAAACCTAAAAAAATATTATTCAGATAAAAGCAGGGTGCTTTTTTCTATTTTAAGAAATACAAAGCGAGTAAGAGTAAAATAAATCTCTAAGTCACTCTCTGTTGAAAATTCTATTTTTAGGGATAATCAATGGGAATTATTGTCAAAGAGTTCTGCTTCTTTCTCTTCTTCTTTTTTAGCAGAACCCTTATCATACATAGATAAAAACTCTTCTCTCCGGGGTAAATCCGAGAGCTCTTTCAATCCAAAATACTCCAAAAACTCCCTCGTTGTCCCATACATCATCGGCCTCCCTAAAACCTTCTTCCGACCCACAATCCTGATCAACCTCTTCTCTAAAAGACCCTTCAATATGCCACTTATCTCTACCTTCCGAATATCCTCAACCTCCATTCTCGTAATCGGCTGCTTATAAGCTATAATCGCAAGAGTCTCTAAAGAAGCCCGAGAAAGTTTTGAGCGCCTCTCAATCTTTAAAAAATCTCTAATCCACTCACTATACTCAGATCGGGTGCATAACTGATATCCTTCCGCAACCTCCCTTATCTGAAGAGCACAACCTCTATACTCCATGATTAATTCGTTAAATAAAGACCTGATCACATCCCTTCCTACAGCCTTATTGATAACCTCAACAACCCTCTCTATCGTCAAAGGCTTCTCGGAAACAAATAATAAAGTCTCTATAATCCCCTTCATCTCCCTTGTATCCAATATTCTCCCCCTCTCAAACTAAACAGCCTGATAGATTCTTATTGTTCCAAATGGACTTATCTGCTGAACAGTAACCATCCTTAGTTTCATTAACTCCAATAAGGCCAAAAAAGTAACAATGACTTCTATCTTGTTTCCAAAATGAGAAAATAACGACTCAAAACTTAAGAAATCCTCCCCCTCAAGTCTCTCCATAATAAAATTTATCTTTTCAGAGACTGTTATTTCATCAATGAAGATCTCCTTGGTTTCATCTTCTGATAGCGTCTCCAAAAGGCCCTTTAGAGCATTTAGGAGGTCAAATATGGACGCATCAATCCAGATATCCTGATCCTTTCTTGCTGAATCTACATCTAAAACCCCACCCTTGGTAAAGATTTCTCTTTCAGCTAGCTCTTTCTCTTTTAGCTCTAATGCCAATTCTTTAAACCTCTTATATTCCAAAAGTCTCTCCACGAGTTCCGCTCTTGGATCTTCCCCTTCCTCTTCCTCCTCTACTTCAGGAGAAGGAAGAAGCATCTCCGATTTTATCAGGGTGAGTGTAGATGCCACAACAAGAAACTCTCCTGCAATATCAAGATTAAGAGCCTTCATTAGATCGAGATACTCTATATACTGCTCTGTTATCAATGCTATGGGTATATTATATATATCAAGCTCATTCTTCTTGATAAGATGTAACAACAGGTCTAATGGGCCTTCAAAAATCTCTAACTTAACCTTATAATCCACAGAATATCCCTCATCAATAAATTTAGCCTCCATGATTATAAAAAATATAACCTATTGTCAACGGAATTTTGATGTTATTGGCCAAATAATAAAAGTGACTGGCTGGTCATTTTTTTTTCAGGATTAAGGTTATTGATTAATAACTCTTTATAAACTTTGCTCCTTAAATCACATTAAAGGTTTAACTAGGGATTGCCGATAATATAAAATATCCAATTTTTTTAATTTATAAGTGATTTTATAAAAGGATGAAGGAAAAACGTCGAGCACCAAGAACAGTTTTAGAATGTACTTCAATTGATATCTATCCAAAAAATGTACAAACAGAACCAGAACTTAGAGGAAAAATCTATGATATTTCTCCTTTAGGAGCAAAATTTATTTCTCAAAAACCATATATTATAGGCTCAATAATTTATTTCGCTCTTTTGTTACCAAGTCATGGTTCCCTAAAAGGTATCTCAGGGATAGTCCTAAGCTGCGAACAGAAAAATAGTAACGAGTTCCATATTGCTATAGAATTTAAAGATATAGATTATTATCAAAAATTCCTAATAGAAAACTACATAAAAGTGATGAAGTCTTGGAATGAAAACATCAAATAAATAGAGAGGATATAAATTCTAAATTAATACCTCTCTATCTTTAAATCCCCATATATTTTTTTTGTCTTTTTTTAATAAACAGTTCTATAATGAATTCTTCATTCCTTTCTTCTTCCTCTAAATATTTTGCTTTTCAATAAGTTGTATGTTATAAAGCAATAAAAATTAAGAGAAAAGATATGGAAGATAAAAAACAAAAATTATTGAGAAATCTTCCCTCCGTGGAAGAAATCCTCCAACAGGAAGAGATAAAAGAAACATCTAAGAGTTACCCCAGACGCCTTGTTGTTGATTCAATTAAAAGGGTAATTGAAGGAAAAAGAATGGAGATTCTGAAGGAGGATAGCGACAACAGCTTTGATAAAATTGATCTCTCTATGGAAACCCTACTTAAGATGACCCTCACAGATATTAAGGAATCGAGCCAATATTGCTTAAAGAAGGTTATTAATGCCACCGGCGTCATCATTCATACGAACATCGGAAGGTCCGTTCTCTCTCAAGAAGTTATCAGCCACATCTCAACCATAGCCGGTTCCTATTCAAATCTCGAATATGATCTTAAGCTTGGAAAGAGAGGTTCAAGAAACGATAATATCGTTGATATTGTTAAAGAAATAACTGGGGCAGAGTCTGCCTTAGTTGTGAATAATAATGCTGCGGCTGTTCTTGTCTCTCTCGATACCCTCTCTTCTGGAAAAGAGGTCATCGTCTCAAGAGGAGAGCTGGTAGAGATAGGTGGCTCCTTCAGGATTCCAGATATCATGAGGAAAACCAGTGCCATATTAAGGGAAATAGGGACAACCAATAAGACCCATCTTGATGATTATGCAGCAGCCATCAATAAAAATACCGGCCTGATTTTCAAGGTTCACAAGAGCAATTTTAAGATGATGGGCTTTACAAAAGAGGTTCCCCTTGAAGAACTTGTCGCATTGGGAAGAAAACACAACATTCCTGTGATGGAGGATTTAGGAAGTGGTAATCTTATCGACATACGAAAATATGGTTTAGAGGGAGAACCAACAGCCCAAGAGTCAATCAAAAAGGGTGCTGACGTCGTTACCTTTAGTGGGGATAAACTTCTGGGCGGGCCTCAGGCAGGGATTATTATAGGAAAAGAATCATATATTAATGCTATCAAAAAGAATCCCCTTCACAGGACAGTGAGGATAGATAAAATGACACTGGCTGGGATGGAAGCCACCCTTAAGCTCTATCTGGATGAGGAAAAGGCCATTCAGAATATTCCAACATTAAGGATGCTGACAATGCCTATAACGGAACTAGAGAGAAAGGCTGAAAAGCTCCTTAGAGAGATGGAAAATACAGAAACATCAGCCATTTTTGATTTAGAAATACAGGAGAACACGTCTGAGGTCGGTGGTGGAGCACTTCCCCTCCAGAAACTTCCAACAAGAGTTCTTTCCTTGAAGCCAAAGACCCTATCCGTAGATTTTGTGGAGCAATATTTCAGGTCTTACCATCCATCGATTCTTGGAAGAATCTATAAAGATCAATTCTTATTTGATCTGAGAACCATAGATGAAACAGACTTCCAAGATATTGTTAATGCATTTATTGGCCTTAAATCCCTTCAAGGGTAAAAGATGAAACAGATCATTCTTGGTACTGCCGGACATATTGACCATGGCAAGACCGAACTGATAAAGGCCCTTACTGGAATTGATACAGACAGATTGAAAGAAGAAAAAGAGAGGGGCATTACTATAGACCTAGGATTTGCCTTTATGAAGTCAAGCAATAGGGTCAATATCGGTATCATTGATGTCCCAGGGCATGAAAGGTTCGTAAAAAACATGCTGGCCGGGGCCGGAGGGATTGATCTTGTCCTATTAGTTATAGCTGCTGATGAAGGAGTTATGCCTCAAACCAGAGAACATCTGGCAATATGTCAGCTTCTCAAGATAAAAAGCGGCCTCGTTGCATTGACAAAAACTGACCTAATAGATAATGAATGGCTTCAACTGATGAAGGAAGATGTCGCATCTTTTTTAAAAGGAACTCTTTTAGAAGGCAGACCCATCATCCCTGTATCTTCCTTAACTGGCGAAGGAATTCCAGAATTAAAAATCAAGATAGAGGAATTGGCCAATGAAATTGAAGCAAAAAAAACAGACGGTCCTTTCAGGCTTCCTATAGACAGGGTATTTACGATGAAAGGATTTGGTACGGTTATCACAGGAACCGTTGTATCAGGCAAAGTAAATGTAGAGGATAAAATCGAAGTGCTTCCAAAGGGCATTCAGGGAAAGATAAGGGGAATACAGATTCATAATCAATCAAGCTTAGAGGCTATAGCAGGTCAGAGAAGCGCCATTAATATACAAGGTGTTGATAAAACTGATATTAAAAGAGGGGATGTTCTGGCCCATGTGGGTCAACTCAAGTCCTCCCTTCTCTACGATGCTACCTTTTTTCTCCTTCCAGATTCCCCGCATCCCTTAAAGAACCGACAAAAGATTCGCTTTCATCTGGGAAGCGGTGAAATCATGGCCGTTATTATTCTTTTAGATAAAGAGGAGCTTAAACCTGGAGAAGAAGCCTATGTTCAGATAAAACTTGAAAAGCCGGTTGTTGCTCTTTCAGGAGACTATTATGTTATCAGGAGCTATTCCCCGATGATTACTGTTGGAGGCGGTGAGATATTAAATGCCAACCCGAAAAAGTACAAAAGGTTTGACCCAAAGACTCTTGAGAAGCTAAAGAGATTAAAGGAAGGATCCTTTGAGGATATTGTTGAATTTCATGTTTTTAATTCTGGTTTGGACGGAATGAGCCTTGAGAATCTCTATCTTATTCTCCCATTAGAAAAAAATAAAATAAAGGAATCTATCGAGATATTAATCAACAAACAGATTATTAATACAGAAGATAATAAACATTTTATCCATAAAGATAATCTTTTAAAACTGAAGGATACACTAATAAAAGAATTAGAATCCTTTCATAAAAAGTTTCCCTTAAGACCGGGGATATCTAAAGAAGAATTAAGAAATAAGATGTCCCTCATAAATGATAAGACCTATTCTTTTCTGATAAATCTTCTGATGTCTCAAAATCTCATCGTACTAGAAAAAGACAAGATACGACTCTCATCTTTCAGTAGAAGGTTGGAAAAAGACCAAGAAGAACTAAAGAAAAAGATTGAAAAGGAATATCTCTTATCTGGTTTCAAACCCCCTAATCCTCAAGATTTATTCAATAAGTTCTCCATAGATAACAAAAGGTTTTTGGAATTAGTCTCTTTATTATTGGAGGAAGGTCATTTAATTAAGATTAAGGAACAAATATTTTTTCATAAAGAAAATTTGTCGAAGGCAGAGGATTTGCTGAAAGATTTTCTTAAAAAAAACAAAGAAATCACCGCTGCCCAATTCAGAGACCTATTAGGGATATCGAGAAAACATGCCATACCGCTTTTAGAATATTTTGATGCAAAGAAATTGACTTTAAGGGTAGGCGACAAAAGAGTTTTTAGGAGTAAATTATAGAGGAGGATATGTTAGATTGTCGAGATTTGGAAATATTGTCCAAGATCATTGAGTTAAAAAGCTTCTCGAAGGCTGCAGAGGAACTCTACTTAACCCAACCAACAATAAGCGGACATATCATAGAATTAGAAAAGAGGCTTGGAATAAAACTCTTAGATAGGTTGGGAAAAGAGATCCTTCCAACAAAGGCAGGTAGCCTTTTGTATAATTATTCAAAAAGGATACTAAAGCTAAGGGCTGAGGCAGAACAGGCCCTTGAGCATTTCAAGAGCCGTTTCAAAGGAAAACTCTTTATAGGCGGAAGCACAATCCCAGGCGTCTATATATTACCAAGCCTCATAGAACAATTTAATAAAAAGCATCCTGAAATCTCAATAACCCTAAAACTGTCCGATTCGAAGGGAACCTTTAAAAATGTCTTAGAAGGGACAATTGAAATTGGTGTGATAGGTGCCAGGATTAAAAATAATAAGATCGAATATAACAAATTCTTTGATGATGAGATTATTCTTATCTGTTCAAAAAACCATGATTGGACAAAAAAGGATTCTATTTCTCTGAATAATTTAAAGAAGGAGTCTTTCATTTCAAGGGAGAGGGGTTCAGGGACCCGAATTACGATGGAGAAAGAGCTTCAGTCACATCATATCAATATAAATGATTTCAACGTTGTTGCAGAGATGGAAAATAACGAGGCTATAAAACAGGGGGTTAAATGCGGACTGGGAGTCTCTTTTATTTCTAAAAGAGCGGTTGAAGACGAACTTATAAAAGGAACCTTAAAAAAGGTAAAAATAAGAGGGGTAAAGATAAAAAGGGTTTTTTATATCATCCGAAGAAAGGGAAAGACGCTATCTCCTCTGTGCAGTCTTTTTTTCAACTTTTTATCAAAATCATCTTGACAATTTAAGTCGGTCATTAATATAATACAATCTTTCGCTAACCCACTAAAATTTAAAAAAGAATTAATATTTACTATTCGTATATCTTAAATAAATTTAAATTAAAGGAGGAATACATTGGGTAAAAAAATACTTATTTCACAAAAGATACCTAAAGAGGCTGTTGAGATTGCAAGAAATAATTTTGAGGTAGATTATAACGAAGATGAAAACCCCCTTCCACCAGAAGAGCTCAAGAAGAGATTGAAGGACAAGAACGGCATTGTCTGTCTTCTAACAGATATAATGAATGGTGAGGTGATGGATGCAGCTCCAAATCTCGAGGTTATTTCTAATGTTGCTGTAGGATATGATAATATAGATGTAAACGCTGCTACAGAGAGAAAAATTGCTGTAACCAATACCCCTGGAGTCTTAACAGATACCACGGCCGACCTGGCCTGGTCTTTAATAATGTCTGTGGCGCGAAGAATTGCCGAGGCCGATAAACACATGAGAAGTGGAAAATGGAAAGGCTGGGGAGTCATGCAGTGGTGGGGAAGCGATGTCCATCATGCAACCCTTGGAATTTTAGGTTTTGGCCGAATCGGTAAGGTCGTGGCAAAAAGGGCCTTGGGTTTTGAAATGAAGGTTTTATATCACGATGCCTTTAGGGCTCCGGAAGAAGAAGAAAAAGCATTAAAGGCCACATTTGTCAGCAAAGAAATCCTTCTCAAAGAGTCTGATTTTGTCTCTGTCCACGTTCCTCTGATGCCTGAAACCGTGCATATCATTGGAGAAAATGAGCTGAAGATGATGAAACCTACTGCCTTTCTTATCAATACATCGAGAGGACCCACAGTAGATGAAAAAGCACTGGTAAAGGCCTTGAAAAATAAAGAAATAGCTGGGGCAGGACTGGATGTTTACGAAAAAGAACCGGTTATGGAGCCTGAATTGGCAGATATGGACAATGTGGTTGTCCTCCCCCATATTGCCAGCGCCTCTATTAAGACAAGGACGAGGATGGGAACCATGGCTGCTGAAAACTGCGTGGCTGCATTAAAGGAAGAGATTCCTCCAGCTTGTGTTAATCCAGAGATTTATAAAAAATAAATATTGAAAGGGGGAAATTGTGGCAAAACATGTAATCACTGATATGACAAAATGTACGGGATGCCGGATGTGTGAACTTGCCTGCTCCATGTTCCATAAAGGGGTATTCGATCCCACCCAGGCAAAGATCAAGGTGCATCTCATAGGACTACCAGAGATTCCCGTTCCCGTTTTAAAGATGGATTGTAATTATTGTTCTGGAGACCCGACCTGTGTCAAATACTGTGTAACAGAAGCCATTGTCTTTAAGGAAGCAGAAAAGTCTGAAAGACGGGACATTCCCAGGGAAGAGGTCGTTAAAATAGCTGAAGAATGGCTAACAAAGGTATCCAGCTAAGGAGAAATTAATTTATGGCTAAGGTAAAGGTTCAGTCTTTTGCAGAGATAAAAGACGCCCTGGGAAAAGAGGAGATAGAGGTTGAAATCGGTGATAATGACACTTTAAGGAATGTCTTTGAAAAGATGGCTGAACAGTATGGAAGTAACTTTAAAGACCAAATTTGGAACAAATTAACTGGAGAAATGGAGCCCTTTCTGGTCATGTTAAACGGAAAGACCTACAGTTCCCTTCATGAGTTTGACACAAAGGTCAAAGATGGGGACGAGATAGCCATTCTTCTCCCTGTTGTTGGAGGATAATTTATGTCAGATAATGGAAAGTTTCAATATGGTGGTTATAAGGGAAAGATTTTAAGGGTCAATCTTTCCAGCGGTAAAATCAGCACCGAACCCTTAAAAGAAGACTGGGCCAGGGATTTCCTAGGGGGTGTGGGTTTAGCTGCTCGATTCTTATATGAAGAGCTGAAACCCAAAACAGACCCACTCAGTCCGGAGAACAAACTCGTCCTGATGACAGGACCTGTCCAGGGAACCATCGTTCCCACAGCATCAAGGTCTGTTTTCTGCACCAAATCCCCGTTAACAAATAATTTCTTTAACAGTATCCACGGCGGGCATATCGGCGCAGAACTCAAATATGCTGGATATGACGGCCTCATTGTCGAGGGAAAGGCTGAAAAGCCTGTTTATATATCGATAAATGATAACAAGGTGGAGATAAGGGATGCCTCAAAGTTGTGGGGCAAATTTACCTTTGAAGCACACGCCGAGATAAGAAAAGAGCTGGGGGATGATGAGGTTCATATTGCAACCATCGGCCCTGCTGGAGAGAACGGTGTCCGTTATGCCCTTATTCTTTGTGATATGAGGGCTTCTGGTAGGGGCGGTACGGGAGCTGTAATGGGTTCCAAAAACCTGAAAGCGATAGCAGTAAGAGGGACTGGTGAGGTCACTGTTCCTGATACAAAAAAAATAGCCGAGTATTCCTTAAAGATGAATGAAATCTTCGTTTCCAATCCCACCACAGGAAAACAACTTGCCTATTACGGAAGTCCGGGAAGCATCCTTCCCTTTAATAAATTAGGGATATTGGGGACAAGGAACTGGCAGACCGAGGTTTTTGAAGGGGCAGAGGGTATCTGTGGCGAGACCATGCGAGAGAGGGTTGTCAAGAAAGATAAGGCATGTATTGCCTGTCCCATCCACTGTACAAAATTCAGCGTAGTAAAGGACGGTCCCTATAAAGCCACGATAGAAGGGCCGGATTATGAGGCCGTATGGGGCATGGGCTCGATGTGCGGAGTGGATAACCTCGATGCTATTGTTAAGGGCGATGAGATCTGTGACGAATATGGAATCGATCTCATGTCCGGCGGATGTACCGTCGCATGGGCGATGGAAGCCTATGAAAAGGGAATTATCACCAAAGAGGATACCGGAGGCATCGACCTTCGCTTCGGAAATGCCGATGCCATGCTTGAGATGCTGGAAAAGATAGGGAAAAGAGAAGAAGGCTTAGGCTGGCTTCTCGGTGAGGGAAGCAAAAGGGCTTCAGAAAAGATCAGAAAGGGTTCGGAAGAATTTTGTATTACGAATAAGGGGCTCGAGATAGCGGGTCATACAGCAAGAGGGCTTCCCGGCCATGCCATGGGATATGCTGTGGGGCATAGGGGCGGAAGCCATCACGATTCCAGACCCACAGGCGAGAGAACGGGGATGGTGCCAAGGGAAACGACTGAAGGAAAAGGACCCTATGTTGCTGGGGTGAATCATTGGCTGATTTTCTGCGATTCTCTGGTCCTCTGTCATTTCGGTGAATCAGTATGGGGACCCATTGCACTCAATGAGAATACGGTTGAAGCACTGAATGTCGTTACCGGAAGACATCTCAATGTTGATGATGCGAACGAGCATGCGGAGAGGATATGGAACCTCATAAGAGGATTTGCTGCCAGAGAAGGATTTACGAGGGATGATGATACCCTTCCAAAAAGATTCACTCATGAACCCATTCCTGAGGGACCTTCAAAGGGAATGGTTGTTACACCTGAAATGCTTGAAAAGATGAAGGACGAATATTTCGAATTTAGGGGCTGGGATAAGAAGACCGGAATCCCAACAAAGGAAAAGCTCTTAGAGCTCGGCTTGGACTTTATTGCCAAGGACCTTTATCCTGGCTAATTCTATTATTTTCTTATTAAAGATTTTATTTATAAATCAAAGGAGGTGCTGTTGTGAAGGAACCTTGGTCTAATTATTTTAAAATGGGAATTGTTCATTTTATGGCCTTTCCGGGCACTCTAAAGGGAGAGGGTCCTGTCTTGGAGACAATCCAGAAGATTGCTGAGGATGATTTCTTTGATGTGATTGAAGTTGGAATCATGAAGGACAGCGAAACAAGAAAAAAGGCTCGAGCCATTATAGAAACAGCTCATATGGAGGTAGGTTTTGGCGGTCAGCCAGGATTATTGACCGGCCAGCATGACCTCAATTCTCTGGATGAGGGTGTAAGGAAAAAAGCGATCGACAGATCAAAACAGTCAGTAGATGAAGCAGTAGAGCTTGGTGCAAAAAGGGTTGCTCTCCTCAGTGGAAAGGACCCCGGTGATAAAGATAGAGATAAAGGATTAGCGCTTCTCATCGATTCCCTCTGCCAGATCTCTGATTATGCCAACAGCAAAGGGCTGGAAGGAATAACCCTAGAGGCCTTTGATAAGACAATTGATAAGAAATGTCTGGTTGGGCCCTCGGATATTGCTGTTAAGCTCTCCAAAGCCATGAGAGATAAGGGTTATGATTTTGGGCTTATGTGGGATCTCAGCCATGTTCCCATTCTTTTTGAAGATATGGAAAAGGCATTAGATACTGTAAAGGACCACCTGATTCATATCCATATTGGAAACGCTCTCCATAGAGATACCAGCGATGTAGCATACGGGGACAAACATCCAAGATTTGGGTATCCAGGTGGTGAGAATGACGTTCCGCAACTCGCTGCATTCCTGAAAGCATTATTCAAGATTGGATATCTGGGAGAGGGAAAGAGACCTGTAGTGACTTTTGAGGTCATGCCCATGGGCGAAGAGACATCAGAACTGGTGATTGCCAATGCTAAAAGGACATTAAAGGCAGCATGGCCGCTGGTTTAAAATTAATTCTTTCAAATTAAATAGTAATAGGGGAAGAACTTTTCTTCCCCTATTTTTTTATAAATATCACTTTCTTGCGTGCGAAAGCAAAGTTACCAAAAAAGAACCCCCGATCGTGAAGATCCGTCGAGTTGAGATGGGTCTCGAACTCGCCAACTAGTCCGGCGTGATCTGTGTGATCTTGGAGCCTTTCAAGCCGAGCCCCCCCATCAACCCCTTCTGGTCGAAGAAGAAGGCATAGATGTCAGACTTGGCTGTCGTGGTCGTGAGCGAGCTGGCCAAGCCCTTGTCCACCACGACTATGCTCGGTCCAACGCCGATCTCCCAACCAGAGCTCTTTTTGATATACTCAAGCGCAGAGTCGGTCATGAAGAACAACGCGTAGCCGAATGCCTGAGCACCAGCCTGCAGTCCGTAAGAGGCCTCAACCGTGTTGTAGTAGCCGACCGTCTTGTCCCCCTTGCGGAGCGCTCCCACGCCGTACTGTCCACCGAAAATAAAGCCAGCCTTGACCACACTCGGAAAGACGAGAATCCCCTTGGCCACCTTGGAGAGTTCCTTTGCCGCGGGAGTGCTGGCGTAGAGCTTCTGTAGGGCAGAGTCGACGTCGCGGTCGATATCAGCGGCTTTGGCCGCGAGTGCCTGCCGTGAACCCAAAGCGGGTACAACTAATGCCATGAGTATTAATGCAATACCTAAAAATCGAACATATTTGTACATGCTTCCCTCCTTTTACAATTATCAATGTTTACATCTACTTATTGAATAAAAATATAATAAAAATAGTTCAATATCAAGTTTTTTAAGAATTAATTGAAGGATAGCTCAATTAAATATATTCGTTTGAGTGGAGTAGAGCTTGGCTATCGGGGGGCATTTTGGGCAGAGTAGAAGGAGTGAGGGATTTTAAAAAGATATCAAAGAAGAAAGCAAAAATTAAACCTGTTTTTTTCTAAATCTACATAATCATCAAATAATGGCATCTTCGCCTTTTTCCTCTGTTCTTATTCTTACAGCATCTTCTATAGGAATTATAAATATCTTACCATCCCCAATCTGACCTGTTTGTGCCTTAGATACAATTACCTCTACAACCTGGTCGACTAATTTATCTGGTATAACAATTTCCAATTTTAACTTGGGGACAAATTCTACGACATATCTTTCATACAATTCGGTATTTCTTTCTACCACTTGACCTTTTTGACGACCAAAGCCTTTTACCTCGCTAACAGTCATTCCCTTTACATCTATTTCATTAAGCTTATCTTTTACATCATCTAATTTGAAGGGTTTGATAATCGCTTCTATCTTTTTCATTTTTCACCTCCTTTTTTTATTTAATTGGATTAATAAAACCCAGACAATGAAGACTATTTTTTTAAGCACACACTAATCCTTCCTTTTAATTGGCAATAATTGTTCCATCTTGAACGATAGAGGGAAATAAATGATTTTGTCTTTTAAAAACAATAAGAAAAAAGGTTAAAGGGATTAAAGAGGGGAATAAAAAGAAAAGAAAAACCTGGCTTTAAAAAAGCCACTCCCAGATGATTGGTAAAATATTGACCTTATTGACTCCAAAAACAAAAAGAGCACGTATTTAGTGTTTAGAAGAAGTTCGCTCTGGCCAGAAGCAACCTATCTTACCTCTGGCCAGAACAGAAGGTTATTCAAAGATTTAATCCCAACTCTTTTTACCCTCTTTGTCGAGCCAGTCTGAGAAACGAAACGTGGTTGGCACATTCCTTACTTTCCAATAACCATTATTGTTGCTGACGTACTCCCTGAAGGCATTCAGAATTTCTTTATAATCTTCTCGATCCTCTTTCTTAAGTTTTTGATCATCTGCTCGGGCATTGAGGAATTGAATGGTCGCATCTTTTAACAGCTTGAGATCGCTATCTGGCCATCTTACGAGTACGATATCGTTCTTTTTATCTGCATCTTTTTTATTAGCATTCAGAATCTCTTGCAATTTTCCGCCCTGCTGCCTGAGATTTTCTCCATAAGAAGATGCAACATGGTCGCGGCCCACACTCATAACGAGCGTTTTTTGCGCTTCAGTGAGCTTGTTCCACACCTTCTTATTAACAATCATATAGGTGACTAAGAACGGCTGGTGCCAACCAGGAAAGTGCCAGTATCTCGCTCCTACAGTTCCCGGGTTGCCCTTTGGGCTAAAAAGAACCGACATATCGTCCAGCGGTGTAGCAAATTCAAATGCTTGAACTTTACCAGCAATAATCTCTTTAATAATTTTCCCACCGGCAACTGCGGTGACAAAGTTAATATTTTTCTTTGGAATTACGCCTTTCGCAACGAGATTATCACAAGACAAATCAAGAACGTCTTGAGCCGGCGGCAAATAGCGAAATGTCCACTTTTCCTGGCATAATCCTTTTAAGCCGATACCAGACATAGACTCAGTATCACCGATAGGCTTCATAAAATAACCAGAGCCTTGATGACTGCTTCCAACGATGGGAATGGCTACTACATTCTTCTTTCGCTTATCAAGTGTGCTCTGAAGTAAATCTAAGCCAATTTGACGCCCATTATCTACGCTTTTGCCATAAACAAAGCCTAGAAATTCATCGAAGTTAGGTCCAAAAGGGACGCCTGAGTTGTAAATAAAACCCCATGCTTTATTCAGAGTCGATCCAGATATATAAGCTGCATCAAATCCGCCCCCCGAGGCGCCTGCACCTACAGCTGCAACAATGTTTTTCTTGAATTGCTTGGGGACGGCTGGCCTGGGTGAGATCTTGGTGAATTTAACCGTTCCTTTTTTACCGAGCGTTGTTTTGGTTATGCTTTCCAACTTTGCCCCGTAGTCATCTGCCGGTGGCCCAATTGCTGCTGCACCGCTAAAGCTGCGGAACTTAATTTCAATTGCTGAGACTGGCTGCGCTGCAATAACAAAGACAATCCCAAATATAGCAATGACTGCAATGGCGCCTTTCAATATTAAGATATGCTTCATGTAACCAAACATTTTTCCCTCCTTTCTAAATGGTTTAAGGGTTAAGTCTCTGGTTTAAAAAAACCAGAAAAAATTAGCGTGGAATTACCCACCCCCTTTCTGCATTTCTGCTAACTTCCTTAGAGGACGTTGAGGAAGAAGCAGAAATTGTTTATGATTTGTTGTTTTGATACGCTCTGTCCAAAGATTGTTTCTTTGACTTTCGACCAGGATTTCTTTAGGAAATATTTTGGTAAGAAAAGTATGATCTTGCATTTTTCCCCCCTCCCAAAGGGTAATAGTTAATCAAAGATGCAGAACCGGGAAGATAGACTGTTAAGATTAGACCTGAAGAGGATTATTGTCAAGGAAGAATAGCAAAAATCTAAAAATTACTATTAAGTATTCTTATTAATAATCCGAGTCTTCCAAAACACTTATTTCCATATTTATCTTTGTGGGGATTTTAGACTATATCTCTTCTTTCAAAAACTTTTAGTGCAGAGAGGACATTGGAAAATATATGTTTTGGGATGCATTATAACACAACTACTTAATATTTTATTTTTTCTTGGCCTTCTTAAATTCTTGTGGGCCAAATTGGGGATCATAAATTCCAAAAGCATATACACAATTCTTTTTCAATTCAAAGAATAGCTTATATTTCGAAAAAGAATAGATTCTTTCTAATTTGTTTTCAGAAATAGAAATATGAGAAGGTTTGCCAAATTTTTTAGTAATTTTCTCTAAATTATCACCTATTTTAATTCCCTGCAGACTTCTTGGAGTCGTTATCCACCAAAAAGACCAGGAAGAGTCAGAGTCGCAAAAATAATAACCATAATTCATATATGATACGGAAACAACTTTGCCATCTTTAAAATCTATTCTATAAAGGTAATTATTTCGTTTATCTTTTTTATCCACAGAAACATAAAGCCAGTAACCAGGCCCACTAAGTTGTTTAGAGGGCTCTCCTTTAATAGATTTTACATCATCTTTGGTCGAACCAAGAGATATTTCCCAAAAAGTAGAAATTTCTTTAGGCATATTACTTATTTTTATATAAGA
>DATKYB010000124.1 GCA_035528715.1 Nitrospinota bacterium
GTTATTGCCAGCCCTAGACCCATTCCCTTATTCTTGGTAGTAAAAAAAGGGTTGAATATATTCTGCAGTCCTTCTTTATCTATACCTTTGCCCGTATCCCTCAACTCTATCTGAAGAAAATCTCTTTTATTATGCCTCTTCCTTCTACTGATTACGTCCAATTTTCCATTATTTCCAGTAGCATGAATAGCATTTTGAAAAAGATTCAAGAAGACCTGTTTTACCTGTTCTTCGTTGACTAATATAGGAGGAAGTTCCCTATCAAGTTCCTTATGGATTGAAATATTTTTGTATGCTGCTTCATTTTCAATAAAAGATAACATTTTTTCTATGATGCGGTTAATATCATAAAAATCCATCTTATTGTCTGGGGGTCTGGCAAAATCTAAAAGCCTATTCAGAAGATTGTCTAATCGATTTACCTCATCAACTGCAATATTATGAAAATTTTCTCTGAATTCTTTATCATCATATTTTTCAGGGAGTAATTGTAAAAATGCCTTTATGGATACCAATGGATTCCTTATTTCATGAACAATTCCTGTCGTCATCGTACCTATTGTAGCTAGTCTATCAGCTCTTTGCAGATACTTTTTAAATTCAACTAAATCATTATGTAATTTTTCATTATCTATTATAAGCGCAATTTGAAATCCAATCGTCTTTATAGATTCAAGGTCTTTTAAAGAAAGTTTGATTTTATTTTTATTGATTAAGGTCAAGGTCCCAAAAGCTTTTCCCTTGGTTACTAATGGAATATCCATGAAAAATGTTATTTTTTCATCTCTCAGTAACGACTTCAGTTTCGCTGGAAACTCATCTACATTCTGAACAATGATCATCCTTTGTGTTTTGAATCTTTTTCCAACAAACCGTTTACCAATTTTTATCTTAGAAAATTGAGTCAAAAAATTATCAGATAGCCCTTTGTGAACCATCAGAGTCAATTCCTTTTTCTCTTCATTCAAGAGGCTGATATACCCTCCATCCAATTGAAAAATCTTTATAATTCTTCCTAATATCTGATTTAAAAATTTTGAAAGGTTGATTGTATCATTTCTAATATCCAAAATAGTCTTGAGTATAGAAATCTTTGTTTCATCCTTCTTTACTTTTCTATGTCGAACTCTTTTTTTGTTATTTTTTATTTTTTTATTCCTTTCACTCGCCATAAATCTCTTCCCTCTAAAAGGATCTCCTCTTTTTTATCTCTTCATCATAGTGCTTTTGGTATAAGACTTCCCACTCACTACTGCCCTCTCTCATTTTTTTTGAATAAGAACTCAAGATCCTTCTTACTTCTTCGCCAACTACATCATCTATTTTAAGTTCATCGGTAATAATACGTACTATCTGCAATCTTATGTCGTTTGGCTCGGGCAATAATTTAATCTTCTCGTCTTTTTCTAATCCCTGAGTAATAAGTTTTGAAAGATGGTTTATTTTACCTCTGCTCAAACGCACTCTTTCTCTCCTTGATAAATTAAATTAATTTCAAAGATGGTATTATAAAATTAACCCTCTCTCCTTTGCTAATTTATTTTTAATCATATTGAACATCTTGCTATAGTCTATATCTCCCTTGTATACATCGTCGATATGTTTCCTTAATAGCTCTTTCACCTCCTCATTTAATTTATCTTCGACCAATAAGTCATCAGTTATTATCTGAGCTATTTTCCCTTCTATCTTTTCTGTTTCTATCTCTGTCTCAATCATCTTTCTTTTTACCAATGATTCCACTATCCTTTTGGAGATATATTCTATCATTTCCTTTCTTAAACGCATAATGATTACTCCTATCTCTTTATCAACTTTTTTATATGCTCTATTTTTTGAGAAGCAATGGCTCCTTGCTCCTTTCCCTTAAACTTCTCTGCAATATCCTTGTAAAGAACGATGGCTTCTCTATAACTTTCTAGCTTCTCATAAATCTCACCTGCTTTAAATCTTGCTGTTACACCCCACATGCCTTCATGCTTATAAGAATAGGCAACTTTGAGATACTCCTTGATCGCTTCTTGATCTTTTCCCTGAAGCTCTAGGGTCTCTCCGATCCAGAATTGAGCCTCAGCCTTTAGAGAAGGATTTTGAGATTGCTCGGCGACCTGCCGAAAGGCTTCTATTGCCAGATCATTCTTTTTATTTTTCTGAAAGACTAGTCCGATATTCATTTTTTCTTTAATAAGTGATCTCTCTCTCGGAAAATCCTTTATTATCCTTTCAAAGGCATCCAAGGCATTTTCAAGATGGTTTAATTTTAGATAACCCTCTCCCACCCCATACAGTAAAAGGGCCTTGACCTTTTCATTTTCCGCTGAATAAAAACCCCTTTCATAAGCCTTAACCGCCTCTTTCATATCTCCCTTGCTGGCAAAGATGTTGGCCATGCGGAAATAAACCCTTGACTGAGTATCATGGTTCGCCCCTCTCTTTAAGAGTATTTTAAAATATTTCATCGCCTCTCCAATCCTTCCTTCTGCATAGTAACTCTCTCCTATCATAAAAAGGCTTTTTTGAACAACCTCCTTTTTCACAAAAAGCTCTGTGCCAGTCTCTTTAAAAATCTCCCTTGCTTCCAGAAAGTTTCCATAATTCAATAACTCATTACCCAATCGAAAAGCATCTTTGATGAACTCATTCTTCAAAGAAAATACTTCTCGACTCCTTGAAAAGGTATCGAGATATTCCTTATAATTCGATACCTTGATATAGGCCTTCATTAATCTCTCATCAATAGCATAGTATCTTTCATCCGGAAATCTCTTTTGAAGCTTCTTGAAAATTTCAATAGCCTTTTCTGGCTCATCTGACAATAAATAGTTATCTCCAATGCGCCAGAGAATATCATTTAAAAAATCTTTCTTGGAATCATGATTGACAATCATCTTAAGTTCGTCATTTGACTTCTGATACTTCTTCTCCTTAAAAAAGATAATCCCCCTCCAGTATCTCGATTGATAGGCAAGCTCTGATTCAGGATGTAAATCAATGACATCATTAAACGCTTGTAAAGCCTTCTTATATTTTAAATCCATAAAATAGCCCCATGCTATTTTAAATTTGACCCTCTGAATATACTCCCTATCGTAAACACTATCTAAAAATTCTTGCAGCTCCTTTATTCCCATATAATAGTCTTTCTTACGATAAAAAGATTCTCCTATTTTATACATCACTTCCCTTTTGTATCGACTCATGGGTGCTTTTTCTAACAGATATCGAAAGCTTTCAATGGCCCTTTCATAGTCTCTCTGGTTAAAATAACATAGTCCCATCTTAAAAAGGGCATGTTCCATAAATTCACCGTTATAAAATTCCTCCTTTATCCTGTTGTAAAACTTTAGAGAATTTTTATAATCCCTTAGTGCGAAAAAGATCTCCCCTTTTCCCCAGAAGACCCTCTCTTTTGTGTCCGAAAAGGGATATTTCTTCTCAAGCTTATCATAGATATCGAGCGCTAATTTATAATTTCCTCTTTCTCTTTGAATCTCGGCAATCCCTAATAAGGCATCATCAGAAAACTCGGAATAATAGGGTGTCTCTAATAAAACCTCGTATGCCCTTAATGCCTTTTCTAATACTCCCTTCTTGTAGAGAAATTCCGCGTGCATAAATTCAGCCTTTGCCTTTATCTCATCTTCTGGATATCTTTTAACGATTTTTTTAAGTATTTCTATTCCCTCTGAATATCTTTCAAGATTACCTAAGGTCTTAACAATTTCAAAATATGACTCTTTTGCCAGATCGTCTTTGGGATATTTCTTGATCAAATCCTCGAACAGCCTAATCCCTTTTCCATACTCTCCACTAACCATATTTTCCTTAGCCTTTAAAAAGATCCTCTTTGCCTCATTTTTACTCTCATCTTTAATCTTTTGAGCTTGCTTTACCCCTTCCTCATATTTCTTCAAACGATATAAACAGCGGATAATACTATACTCCCCATCTATTAAGGCGTTGCTCCAAGGGTATTTTTTAATAAATTCCTTAAAAATCTCAAGAGCCCTTTCATAGTCTTTAAGCTTATAGTTTAATTCACCAAGCACAAACATCCCCTTTTCAGCAAAAGGGTCTTTAGGATATTCCCGAGTGATAAGGGAAAAATTCTCCTTTGCCTTCTTGAAATCGCTCGATCGCATATGAACCTCACCAATTCTGTAATGAATCTCTCCCTTTGAAATTCCCTCCGGTGTTTCCTCTAAAAGACTTTGATAATATTTGAGTAATTGTTGATACTCTTTCAGCTT
>DATKYB010000125.1 GCA_035528715.1 Nitrospinota bacterium
TTTCTTAGGTGGAGTATTTATCTATGAAGATTGTTGTTAGAAAATAATACATATACTTGACATATTATATTACATGTTATAAAATGATATCAAAATAAAGGGAGGATAGGAGGAAATGTATCATGGATACCCTCACCGGAAAAATATCTAATAGAATAAAGGAATTAAGAGAGAGATTGGATTTATCTCAAGAGGATTTGGCCAAGAGGATGGGGATTAGCAGGGTTGCTGTTTCCCAGATAGAAAATGGTCGTCGGAAAATATGTACTGAAGAACTGATTAAACTGTCTAAGATATTCAATATTTCAACAGATGTTCTTCTTAATTTAGATGAAGAGATTGAAGTTGTACTGGAAAAAATTAAGGAACAGAAATCAAGTAAGAAAAACGAAATCCGAATTAATGTTCCCCAAAAAAATCTTGTAAAATTCAAAGAAGTGCTTCTTTATATCCTAGAAAAAGTTGGCTCAAAATCCAATGTTGGCGAATCTGTCTTGTATAAACTGCTTTACTTTATTGATTTTAACTACTATGAAAAATATGAAGAGCAATTGATTGGCGCTACCTATATTAAAAATCATTATGGACCTACACCAAAAGAATTCATTAAAATAGCTGAGGAGATGGAAGGGAAAGATTTGGTTAAGATACAAGGTCAATATTTCGAGCATCCCCAAACAAAATACCTGCCACTCAGAGGTCCTGATTTATCAAAAATGGGTGCTAAAGAGCAAAGAGTAATCGATGATGTTTTGAATACACTTTCAGACATGAATGCCAAAAAAATTAGTGAATATTCCCATCAAGATGTACCATGGCTGACTGCAGATAAGGGACGTGCCATCGAGTATGAATCTGTTTTTTACCGCACACCGCCGTATTCAGTGAGGGATTATAGTGAAGAAGAATCCATTTAAAGAGATACGTAAATTCAATGAGTTTGAAAGAGATTTTAAGAAATTACTTAAAAGTTTTAAGACACTTGATGAAGATTTAGACAACTTTATCAATGTCCAGTTAAATCTTGCCCATAAAATGAATATTATAGATAAGAAAAGTATTGTCAGAATCTCTAACCTTGGTATCAATGAACCTAAGATTTATAAAGCTCGGAAATTTGCTTGTAAGGCATTAAAGGGAGAAGGGGGGTTCAGCGGAATCCGGATTATCTATGCCTATTTTGAAGAGGAAGATATTATTGAATTTATAGTGTAAATGGCAAGTAGAAATGCACCTTGCACGGAAAACAATTTTGCACCTTACAAAGATAAAAAAATGGCTTAATCCTCCTCTTCTTTTTGAATTCTAAATGATTCCCCACTTAAATTAAATACTTTGGAATGATGAAGTAACCGGTCTAGCATGGCTACAGTCATCACTTCATCACCCATCATTTCAGCCCACTCATCAAATCTTTTATTGGATGTGATGATGACAGATGCCTTTTCATAAAGCTCACTTATCAGGTTAAAAAATAGATTAGCCTCCTTCCTTTCTATGGGTGTGTAGCCTATCTCATCGATGATCATCAGATCTGCTTTTAAGATACGATTCAGTCTAAAGCCGGCCTTGCGCTGAATATCGGCCATCTTTAACCACTTGACAAGGGTGGTCATCCGTTCAAAACATACCGTATAACCTGCTCGTATAGCCTTTAGCCCAATGGCTATGGATAAATGAGTTTTACCGATCCCGGGTGGTCCAAAAAATAATAGATTGTTGTGATTATCCAGCCACAGGAAATCCAGAAGGCTGGATAGATCTGACTTAGTTATGCCTTTTACTCTGGCAAATTGGAAATTATCCAGGTCCTTTTCTACCGGGAAATGGGCTCCTGCCAGATTCCGCTTAAGCCTTCTTTCTGTCCGGTAGTCTATCTCTGCCTTTAAAAGAAGGTCCAAAAAACTCAAATAGGAGATTTTCTTTTCTTCTGCCTCGGTTATCTCACTATCCAGATTAGGGATCATTCCTTTAAGCTTTAAACTTTCCAGTAAACTGACTATCTGCTGATATTTTTTCATGGCCGTGCCTCTGAGGCATTTACTAGGTTATGATAAACTCCGATATCTCTCTTTTCTACTTGAAATTCTTTCTTCTCCTGCGGGATATCCCTTAACATAGAAACAATTTTTACCTTTGGCAGGGCTAACTCAGTTTCCTGTTGGTAATACTGATAAGTATCATAGAGATTTGCCATGGTGTAAGTCCGATTTTCCAGACACAGGTCTATGGCCTGTTTTAGATGCTCCCTTTCTATCCCCCGGGAGAATTTCTTTAGTGCATCATGATACTGATCCCGGAAATAACGGGTATACATTTGAAAGTTCTTATCTACAAATTCACTCCAGCTATCTAGAGTAAAAAGTCTCTTTAGCTCCTCTTTTAATTGCTTCTGGTTAAGCTCTTTTCGAT
>DATKYB010000126.1 GCA_035528715.1 Nitrospinota bacterium
TTCATCGAAAAAATGGTATTGGAAAAATCATACAATATCCATGAGAATGTCTGAAGCCTTGAAGAATCTGACATTTTTAAGGAATGATAATTGAGTAGATTTTAAAAATTGTAAAAAGGGCTATTCTTTACTCTTCAAATATCTTTTAACGAGTCTCCTGCATATCTCTTTTATCTGCTTTAAATCATTTTCCAAAAGCCCCTCATAGTGGATGCCGCAAACAAGCATGACCTTTTTATTAAGAACCCTTGTAATCGCCTCTGCTGCTTCTCTTCCTACCTCTTCATCCTTATGCCCAACGATATTCATTACGCTGGATGTGCAGGAAATCTTATTTCCTCCCCTAAGCGTTGGTCTTGGAATCGATAAGATACACGAACCGATATGACTCCTGCTTCCCCCGTATAATAAAACCAAGAGATCATCTCCAAGTTCGATTGGTTCTAATACAATCTCTCTATCCAAAAAACTTTCTCTAAGCATTGATCTACTTTGATCCCCATCTTTTAAAGAGATCATTTTTTATCTCTAACGCATCTAAGGTTTTACCAACGATATGGTTTACTAAATCATCAATACTCTTTGGGCCATGATAAAAGGCAGGGGAAGCGGGGAGGATTGTAACACCCATCCTGGAGAGCTTCTGCATATTCTCAAGGTCTATAGGGCTTAGAGGGGTCTCTCTCATGACAAGGACTAATTTTTTTCCCTCTTTTAAGATAACATGGGCACATCGATGAATCAGGTTTAAAGAGATACCACTACTGATACACCCAAGGGTATTCATCGAACAGGGAATAATCACCATCTTATCTATTAAAAATGAACCGCTTGCCAGGGAGGAATCGATGCTATCAATTTCATAATGATGGTCAGCATATTTTGATAATTCCTCCTTACCAAAACCCAATTCATGCTTCGTAACCTTATCGCCTGCATCTGAGACAATCAGATGGCTTTCGATCTTGAGTGATTTCAGTGCCTCTAAAAATTTTAAGCCATAGATTGAACCACTGGCGCCTGTTATCCCGACAGCAATCTTCATAAAAACAGTTCCTGCTAATATTTTGATTTTTCAAATTTTTTTGATTCTATGCGAACAGTCAAAAATTGTCAAGCCAAACAGCACCTCTCATATAGAGAAGAGATTTTTATTAAAAGATTGACACATCTCTCTATTCATTTTATATTGCGAGGTTGTTTAAATTTTTAATTCTTGGTGAGGCTCATCATGGATCAGTGTAAGATATTGCTCGAAGAAAAAGACCTTCCAAAGAGATGGTATAATATCGCAGCGGATATGCCAAATCCCCTTAAGCCCCCTTTAAATCCAGCTACTGGAAAACCAATAAGTATTGAGGATCTCAGCCCCATATTTCCGGAGGGATTGATCAAACAGGAGGTGAGCACTAAGAGGTGGATTGATATTCCAGAGAAAATATTAGAGATCTATCGACTCTGGCGTCCCACCCCGCTGCATCGGGCCAGGGCCCTGGAAAAATATCTTAAGACCCCTGCCAAAATTTACTATAAGAATGAAGCAGTAAGCCCTGCAGGGAGCCATAAAACGAACACATCTGTTGCCCAGGCATACTATAATAAGGTTGAGGGGGTTAAAAGGCTTGCAACAGAGACAGGGGCTGGGCAGTGGGGAAGTGCCCTGAGTATGGCCTGTTGCTTTCTGGGTCTGGAGTGTGTGGTCTATATGGTCAGGGTAAGTTATGACCAGAAACCGTATCGGCGATCTATGATAGAGGCATGGGGGGGAAAGATCTTTCCGAGTCCAAGCACAAACACAAAGTCTGGAATAAAAATTCTCGAAGCTCATCCGGATACTCCAGGAAGTCTCGGTATTGCTATCAGTGAGGCTGTGGAAGATGCGCTTTCAAGAAAAGATACCAGATATTCACTGGGAAGCGTTTTAAACCATGTCCTTCTGCACCAGACAATCATCGGGCTTGAGACAAAAAAGCAGCTCGAGATTCTCAATGATTATCCGGATATTGTTATTGGATGCTGCGGAGGAGGGAGCAACTTTGCAGGGATTGCCTTCCCCTTTTTGGTGGATAAATTTAATGGAAAAGAGATTACGTTTTTGGCGGTTGAACCTAAGGCCTGTCCTACTTTGACCAGAGGAGAATTTGCTTACGATTTTGGTGATACCTCTATGTTAACCCCCCTCCTCACCATGTATACCTTGGGACATGCTTTTATCCCTCCTGGTATCCATGCTGGAGGTTTGAGATATCACGGCATGGCTCCGCTTATCAGCCAGCTGGTAAAAGACGGGTTTATTCAATCGACATCCTACTACCAGACAGAGGTTTTTGAAGCAGCTCTTATCTTTGCCAGACATGAAGGGATTATCCCTGCCCCTGAGACAGCCCATGCTATAAAATCAGTAATTGATGAGGCAATAAAATGCAAGGAAGAGGGTAAAGAAAAGACGATTCTCTTTAATTTCAGCGGGCACGGGCATTTTGATATGTCTGCATATAATAACTATCTCTCCGGTAATCTAGTGGACTTTGACCTTCCTCAGGAAGAAATCGATAAATCCCTAGCAAAATTAAAAGATTATCCAAAGCCCTAACTTATTCAATTATCTCTCCAAAAGCTTATAAGCCACATAATTCAATGAGCGTGAAGGAATATTCCTCTCCTTCTCGATAAAATAGATACTATTATATTCTGCGGGTTTATCCAAAAAAGGTCTCACTTTTTCCATAAGCCTCCTTTCATTTTCAATACACCAATTGCAGGTTTGATAGGAGAGGAAGAGATGTTCAAAGAGTTTTCTTTCTGGAAATACCTTTATTGAGAATGAAAAGGCCAGGCCCTCTGAAAGGAGAAACTCTCCAACTGTCCCTTCTCTATAATCTCTTTTAGCCTTATACTTTGCTATCCCCAGTTTCTGCAGATAATGGCCATACTCATGAGTAAAGATGATAGGAAGACTTTTAAAGCTTTTATATCTCTCAAGCCCGAATCCCATGATAAAAATATCATCGAGTTTAAGCACAAAACCATCAGCAGAAAAAAAGCCAACAAAGAGGTAGATATGGGGCTCTGGGGGAATTTGAGAAGGCTCTTTGTTTTCAGAAAATCCTTTTACCTCCAGACATCTCTTCAGGGTCTCAAGGCATATTTTCTCTGGGCTATTATGGAATAAGAGTTCCTGAAGGAGAGAATAATCCCCTGGCTTGATAGACCTCACCCTGTTTTCAATCTGCCTTTCATCAAAATATCGAAAGTGTTTCCAGTAAGAGGTTAAAAATCTTTTGTGGGGATTAAGGTAGTAATGCTGATATGCCTCGAAGGGGTCTTCTCTCTTTTTATAGACACTCAAAAATCGGAAAAAATCTCTGTAAAGAGAATGGATTGGCATAAAAACTTTTAAAAAGGGGTCTGAAATACAGTTGGGCAAAGAGAAAATCGTCCTTGTCCTGTTATTTTAATCGATTCTTTTAAGCGCTCTATTCTCTACATGGTTGGTGGGGCAAAAACACCATAAAAGACTAAGTCTTCTTCAACATCATATGTCCTGTGTTTCGACCCTTTGGGAATCCTTACTCCCATTCCTTTTTGAAGAACAAATTCACCGCTCCCTTCAATAAACTCCTTACCCTTTCCTGAAAGGACATAGAAAATATCATCGGAATCTTCATGGATATGTTCGGGTATCTCCTCACCCTTCTTTGTCCGAACAAGAACAATTGAGGCCTGAGATTTATGCACCTTCTCTGTAAAAAAGGGCTTAATCTCCACCCCCTTAAATTTTGGATGGGGCTGCCAGTCCACTCTGTCTTCAAAAACAATATTTTGATCCATAAATGCCTCCTTAATCAAGATTT
>DATKYB010000127.1 GCA_035528715.1 Nitrospinota bacterium
GAGACTGGCTTTTGAAATCTCTGTTAAAGAAAGTCTTTGGTGGGCAACCCGATAGCGTTTTAAGACCCGTGAGAGAAGTAATTAGAGAAAATGAGGATATTTTCCCGTATCCGAACATTATTGAAAGATTAAGGGGCACAAACAAATCCTTAATCTTTAATGAAGATGAAATAGAAAATCTCTTGTTCTATAGATATGGGCAAAATTATACTTTTTCTGTCTTATCATTACTTTATCCCAATTTAGATTATAGAAACAAATTTCACCAAGACCATATCTTCCCAAGGAGTTTTTTTACTAGTAGAAAAAAGCTAGTTAAAAAGGGAATACCAGAAGATAAACATGATTCTTATTTGGAGATCTATAACTACGTTGGCAATCTGCAATTATTAGAAGGAATTCCTAATGAGGAGAAGTCAAGCAAAGACTTCAAAGAGTGGTTAGAAATTACTTATCCTGAAGAAGAATCGAGAAAGGACTATATGAAAAAGCATCTAATTCCAGATATTGATTTGAAATTTAACAATTTCGAGGAATGTATTAATAAAAGAAACGAATTGATTTCAAATAAGTTAAAGGAACTGCTACTTACTTAAAAAGATGATTAGGCATCACATGCAGATAACACAGCATATACGCTACGGGCTTACGCCCTTGCCCTTCGGGACAATGCCTTCGACAACGTCGTATATGCTGGAAACTTTAAGTGAAATTGCCCCGCATTTCAAGTGGAAGATATAAAATGCTGTGTGCCCTTATTAATTCGAAAACAAAGGTGCGACGTAAATGATGGAGAAATTAGAAAAACTTAAGGAAGACATCACAAGGATACAAGGAATCATGGTCACAGTTTCTACTGGTCGTGGAAACATCGATGATTTTGAAGAAGAATATCGAAAATTATATTTTTCAATAAAGGAGCAATTAAAAGTTTTTCGAAAGGAAGGAATTAGTTTCCCGAACTCGAACTTTCATTCCTCTCTTTGGGATTTTTATTCTTACTGGAAAGTGGAATTAAAAACTTATCAAGAAAGAAGAGAATATGTTCGTTTATTGTATAAGACTATTGATGATGCTATAACACAAGTTCTAATGAAGGTTTCTACCGAAACAACCGACCCAGCTAATTTAGAAAAGTTACTATCTTCGCTGATTGGAGATAGTGTTAAAATTAACGAATCGCGAGTTTCGCCCCCATCTGTAGAAGTATATGATGAATCGGAAGATGAGTTTGAATATGATATTGCTCTATCGTTTGCTGGCGAAAATAGAAAGATTGCAGATGATCTTGCAAGGGCGTTACTAATCGAAGGAGTTAAAGTATTTTATGATAAATTTTATAAGAGTGAGATGTGGGGGAAAAAATTAACTGACTACTTTCAGGATGTTTATGGTCCAAAAGCAAGATTTGTAATAGCCCTAATCTCAAAGCATTATCCTATCAAAGACTGGACAGATTATGAATTCTCCATTGCAAGAGGAGAGGCTAAAAAAAGAAAAGCAGAATTTATACTGCCAGTCAAGTTAGATGATACTAAAATTTTAGGAATACATGAAGATGTAAAATACCTTGACTTAGAGAGCGAGGGTGTTGAGGGGATAGTTGATTCCGTGCGCGAAAAATTGAACATAAAGGAAAGAAGTATAAGTAAAGGCATATTTGTTACGACTTTAGGAGTTAATTTTGAAGATTTAGTTGAAAAGGAAATAATATCAGAGAAGGACTGGAGGGAATATCCAAAAACATGCGATAAATTAGAAAGTGATTTAAGGGCAAAACTGGATAAATCGTCAATTGGCAAATATCATTTTACGGAGCCATCAGCGAGAAATGGAGAAACCTTATCTGTAAGATTTGCTCATTATTGGGATCTCTCAGGGGGATTACCTGATTTTAGTTTTACTGATTACTGGGACTTTCTTGAGTTTCGTCCAGTAGAAGAAATCTATCCAGATAGTCATAAAGAAGTAAAATCTATGTTTAGAGGGACTATTCCAAATAAAAGGTGAGATAATAATGGTTGAGAGGGCACACAGCCATGAAATGCGGGCAGCTCTGCGGAAATCTTCGGTTTCCTTGTCTCAGCCCTTCGGGCTTCGATCACTTAACCGGCGGGTATCTGGCTTCGGTGCTTCGCACCCCCACCCAAATCCTCGCCTTGCTCGGAACTTCAGATACACGCCGGCCGTTAAGTGAAATAAATCTGGAGCCCAGAAGAATATAATTCAATAGATTTATATATTATAATAATAAAGTAATATTATGAATCCATCACAAATCTACATCGCTATATCTATTGTAGTCTTGGCTATTATTGCCTTGCTTGTATTTTTTGTAAGCAAAAATAAGAAAGAGAAAAAAATCACTCCATTAACTGGTCTTGCTTTCGGATTTGTCTTAGCAGGAATTTATTACATTGGTATTTTTGGAAACAGTAGATTAATAG
>DATKYB010000128.1 GCA_035528715.1 Nitrospinota bacterium
ATCTCAGCCACGTCTTATGGTGAAAGAGGAAGAACTCTTTTCTGTATTCAGGATACTGCAGCTGCTGTTGAAAACCTCCTTATCGCTACAACAGCATTAGGATACGGGAGTTGTTGGGTTGGTGCCTTTGATGAAGAAAAGGCAAAGAGAGCTTTGAATATTCCTGAGCATCTCAGACCGGTTGCTATTGTCCCTGTAGGCCCTGGATCAATTTCTCAAGATGATCCCACAAGAAGACAGATCTCTGAAATATCAGCTATAATCAATTAAAATTTTCTAAAAAAAATGAATATTCTGGATATCGAATTAGACTTGACCATTGATATATTAGAAAAGAGAAAAAAGTGGGAAGAGGTCTTTCATAACCCAAATCCAGTCATTGTTGATATGGGTTCTGGAAAGGGTCACTTTCTCGCTGAGATGGCAAGAGCAAACCCAGATAAGAATTTCCTTGGAATTGAAATCTATAAAAAGGGTTTAAGAAAGACAAAAAAGAAAATACAGAACATGGGTCTTGCCAATGTCAGGCTCATCCCATTTGAAATCCTTTTTGTCCTGAAGAATTTCTTCCATCCCAATGAAATACAGGAGGTTTATATTAACTTTCCTGACCCCTGGCCAAAGAGGAGGCATTGGAAGAGAAGATTTGTCAACCCTACATTTATTGATACGTTGTATCCCCTTCTTAAAGAAAAAGGGAGAGTAAATATTGCTACAGATTTTGAAGGATATGTCCCTGTTATCCTAAAATCTTTTGAAGACCATCCCGGATTTAAAAATATCTTTAAAAGCGGTAATACTCTTTTTGATTCTAATGAAAAAAGCTATGTCAATAAGCTTGATAATCGTGATCAGAGCCTTTATGAAAAAAAATATCTGAAAGAGGGAAAATTAATACATTACTTCATTTTTGAAAAGAGGGGTTTGGAGGAAAAATCCTGTGATTGAATCATACAGCTTCGGTGAAATCAAAATCGATGGTAAGAAATTTACATCAGACCTTATCATCTATCCTCAAAGGATTGATTCTCATTGGTGGAGAAAGGAAGGACACGCCTTGAATATAGAGGATATTACCGATATTATTGAAGCTTCTCCTGATACATTAATCGTAGGAACAGGAATGTCTGGAATATTGAAAATATTACCCGAGACAAAAAGATTTATCGAATCAAAGGGGATCAGGCTTATCTCAAAAAAAACAGAGGAGGCATGCAGGCTCTTTAACCAACTCTGCGATAAAGAAAAAGTAGTGGCTGCTCTACATCTCACCTGTTAGGAAAAATCCTCTATGCAAAAGATATCTCTATCAAGCATAGGTCAAATTGATGCATCCATACCAAATTTTTTAAAGGTTGAGTTGGAAAACCTGTTCGTCCCTGAAATAGAATTGGGCCAAAATATAGAAATACCCCTTGCTTCCTTTAATCCCAATAGAGACCAGTATAACTCCACAATGATAATGGATGAACTAAAAAAAATCCCTGGAGATTATCAAAAGTTACTGGGGATCATTGATGTTGATCTCTATGTTGAAGAGTATAATTTTATATTTGGAGAATCAACGATCAGTGGAAAAACAGCCATTATCTCATTATCCCGAATGAGACAGGAGTTCTATGATTTAAAAGAGAATAAAGAAATTTTTTATGAAAGGACTCTTAAAGAGGCTATTCACGAGCTGGGACATGCCTATGGGGTCTTACACTGCAAAAACCCAACATGCATTATGACATTTTCTAACAGCATAAAGGATACAGATAGAAAAGTGAAATCCTTCTGTAATCATTGTAAGCATCAAATCAAAGAAATAAACCCTTATCCCGTTCTTAAAGAGAGTTGAGGTTAATGACTATTTTTTCAGGAGAAAAAGCACTTAGCCATGCAAAAAATATCTCTATACCCCGTCTTCCTGGCTCCTCTGGTGAAAAAAAAGCTGTAGATTATATAAAGAATAAATTAAAGGAGATAGGATGGGATGTTAAGGAAGAGGAATTCTTCATCCCCCTCACACCCTGGCTTCTGCTTCGGACTTTGGTTTTTTTAGCTCTTTTTCTTATAATTATCTCAAGGCTTCTTTTCTTCTCAATACCAATTCTTTGCAGTGCCATCACCCTTTTAACTGCCCTCTGTTTCATCTTTTCTCTTAGGATATGGCTTTTTATATCTCATTCAGATCTCTTCCACAGAAAAAAGAGAGGTATAAAAACAGAAAATATTGTTGCTTCCTTAAATGAAAAGATGAGTTCTCGTAAAAAAAGACTCTTTCTCATTGCCCATCATGACTCCAAGAGCCAAAATATCTCCCTTCCTGCCAGAGCATTGATAACTCTGTTTCTGGTCATCTCTTTGATTCTTTCTAGTTTTTTATATATCTCTTTCTATCTCAAACCAGAAGTAATAGATATTTATCATGCTCTGAATATCCTCACCATTTTTTCTGTTATCTGTCTTTTGCCCCTTCTTTTTCTCCGAACAGAAAATAAATCGGCCGGGAGTCTTGACAATGCCTCATCAATTGGAATTCTCTTAGAGCTCGCGGAAATCCTTAAAAAAAATCCTACAAAAAATATAGGTGTTTCTCTTCTCTTTACTGGTGCAGAGGAACATGCTCTTATCGGCGCATCAGCCTTTTTGAACAGATATCTTTCCAAGCTCAATCAAGATAAAGACCTCTTTTTAAATCTCGATGCTGCAATAAATAACAGGATAATGGTTTCCCTTTCCAAGAAAAAAGATAAAGAGCTTACATCTCTTATGAGAGAAATATCAAAAGAAAGAAAGATAAAGCTAAGCTATATTCCATTTCTTCCTGGCCTTCTTATGGACCATATCTCCTTTTCTTATAAAAATCTTAAGGCCGCAAGCCTCTATTCCATCTCAAAAAAATCGAGATTTATCCATACATCAAAGGATACCCCCATTCTCCTTGATAAAGAGGGATTAAAAAATACCGGGCAGCTCATAGAAGGGGTTATTAGAAGACTGGACATAAAGGGAATCCCGATAAAAGTTGATGCCTACTCAGGCTATATCAGTGACCAAAGGCCAAACTCTTTCATTCTCAATGATAAAAAATATACAATTAAGGAAATCATATCCATGACAAAAGAAGAAGACCTGGACAGAAGAAGAATAAGAAGATTTATGGTAAAAACAGAAACTGATGAAACATACAATATTTATTATGATGAGGAGCTAAAGGAGTGGTTTCTGGAGGAGTGATAAATGCAAAGACTATAATTTTACCTTTCTTGCTTGTCCAAGAAAGGCAACAAAGAAGGACACCCCCAGACAGCTAAATCCAAATGACAAAACTTAAATGACAAATATCCTTGCTCACTCGCCCAATACCTAAAAAGCAAAAGGGGATAAGTAAGCAAAATGAATAAGAAAAACTCTTGACTTTTTTCCCCTTCTAAATATATTCTGAATTCAAATTTATTGTTGATTCTGCTCTACTTCTGGACTGGATTTTAATGTTGGTCTAGAAAGTTGTTACTTATCATTATTCTGCATTTTTTCCATCTGTTTTGAAGCCTCCACACGAAATCTTTTCAGTATTTAAACGTTATACAGAATTATTTCTGTATAGTTATTAGTTAGGTATCTAAAAAATTATATGCCAAGGGAAAAACGAACAGATCAAGACCTTCAAGAGGTATCCGATCACCTGTATTATGAAATATGGATGCTCACTTCTCTTGCACATGGAATTAAATCAGGGATAGCGGGGGAAGGACCTATTGCAAATGCTCTATTGGAGGCGTTTGTGACTCATGTACGCGTCTTAATC
>DATKYB010000129.1 GCA_035528715.1 Nitrospinota bacterium
CATGCTGACCGAGAGGGACTACTTGCCTGGGCTTCTGTAATGAAAAAAAAACCCAAAAGAACCTTTATAGTGCATGGTGAAGAGGAATCGGCGACAGAATTAGCAGAGAGTCTCAGATCAAAAGTTGGTTTTGAACGTGTGGAGATTCCAGAAATGCATCAAGTATTTGAGGTGTAAAAGAGGTAAGACCAGGGTTTCATAAAAAGTATGCTGAAAAAATTCCTTTATAGAAAAGACTTGGAATGATATGTTCAAAAAACGCTTGGCGCTTGTCGGCGGGGGACACGCCCACATCTACTCATTAAAAAATGCAGACCAATTGATTCAGGAGAATGCTGAGGTTATTCTCATAGGTCCGGATTGTTATCACTACTATTCAGGCATGGGGCCAGGCATGCTCTCTCGAACTTACAAACCAGAGCAGATACGGTTTCATATTCAAGCCATGATGGAATCACGAGGAGGAAAATTTATAAAGGGAAAAGTAGCGTCAATTGATGCAGAAAACCGCACCCTCATTCTCGAAGGGGGCGAAAAGATAGAATACGATTTAGCCTCTTTCAATACAGGAAGCTATGTGCCGAAAAATCTCATTCCTGGCGCTGAAGGGGAAGCCTTTACAGTAAAGCCCATTGAGAGTTTGGAGAGATTTCGCGAAACGATTCTTGATAAGATGAAAAAGGGAGCCCCGAAGATTCTTATCATAGGAGGTGGTCCAGCCGGCGTTGAACTGGCAGGCAATATCTGGCGGCTTGTTCAGGATAATTATGGCAAGGCAGAAATTATCATAGCAAATTCTACTGATCGGCTCCTTCCCAATGTAGCTTCGAAGGCTGGCCGTTTGGCCGAGAAGTCCCTCTTTAAGCGTGGAATAAGAATCTTTTCCAGCTTTCTGGCTACATCTATGAATCAAGGATTTGTTCGTTCACAGTCAGGAGATGAGATTGCTTTTGATATTGCTATATTGGCTATTGGTATTTTACCCTCAGACATCTTTCTGAAGTCAGGATTGGAAACCTCCAGAGAAGGAGCCCTCTTGGTGAATGATTATCTCCAGAGCATAAGATATCCAGAGATCTTTGGCGGGGGTGATTGTATCGCCATTCAAGGAAGGTCTCTTGAACGGGTAGGTGTGTATGCTGTTCGTGAGAGTCCGATTCTCTTCGATAATCTTTTAGCCAGCCTCAAAGGAGAACCTCTTAAGGTTTTTTCGCCTCAGAAAAGATACATGCTTATTTTTAACATGGGGGATGGTATGGGTATTTTTGTACGCGGCTCTTTTGTATGGAAGGGGAGGCTTGCCTTTACACTCAAGAACTATATCGATACGAGCTTCATGTCAAAATTCCAAGACTCCTAAGAAATCTTTCCTCGTTGCCTTTTCTTACTGTACAATAAAGAAAAATTGAAAAAACTATTTGACATTGCCTATTTTAGGTTGAAAATTTATTATAAATATCTAACGGCAGATACACATATGGTTAATCGAAATTGAACTTAGAGAAAAGAGAGGGTGTTATGAAAGTCTTGATTGTTTATTACAGCACCTATGGTAATGTTTACAAGATGGCGAAACTTGTGGCAGAGGGAGTGAAGGAGGTTCCAGGCGCAGAGCCAATCATCCGAACCGTTCCTGAACTCATTCCTGAATCGGTTATTGAGTCGCGTGAAGACATGAAAGCGGGAAAAGAGATACAGAAAGACGTGCCTCTGGTTATACCAGATGACTTCAAAGAAGCCGGGGCTATCGCTTTTGGCACACCGACAAGGTTTGGGAATGTGTCGGCCCAGATGAAAAACCAGATTGACCAGCTGACAAATTTGTGGCTGGGAGGTGAACTGGAGGGCAAGCCAGCCGGGGTTTTTGTCTCGACAGGAAGCCTTCACGGAGGCCAGGAGACAACGATCCTTACCCTTATGGCTCCTTTGCTGCACCTCGGGATGGTTCTTGTAGGCGTGCCATACTCTGTTCAGGAGCTTTTCACAACTAAAGGCGGGGGTTCGCCATACGGACCGGGTCATGTTGCAGGCACGGACAGTAAACGAGAAATTGACGGGGAAGAAGCTTCGATTTGCCGCGCTTTGGGTTGTCGCTTGGCTCAGGTTGGGCTGAAACTACAGGGGAAGTGATGATAGAGGAATAGGTTTCATGCTCATTAAATAAGTCCGCAAAGGACGAAATATTCGAAAATATTATAGGGAGGGGGTTCAAGATGAAAAAGGTTCTCTTAAGTTTAGTTGTTCTATCAATTTCTCTTCTATTATTTACTCAACCAGTATTTTCCCACTGTGAAGTACCCTGCGGTATATATGGCGACGAAATGCGATTCGATATGATTTCTGAACATATAAAAACCATAGAAAAATCCATGAAGATGATTAAAAAGCTGTCAGAGGAAAAGAATATCAACTATAATCAGTTAGTGCGCTGGGTTAACAACAAAGAAAAGCACTCTCAGGAGATTCAATCTATCGTATATCAGTATTTCATGACCCAGAGGATAAGACCTGTTTATGAAAAGAATAAAGAGAAGCACAAAAGATATATAAGACAATTGACTTTGCTTCATGAAATGCTCGTATATGCAATGAAATCAAAACAAACAACCGACATTAAAAATGTTGAGAAGCTAAAATTTCTCTTATCTGATTTCAGAAACGTCTATTTTGGTCCTGAAAGCGAAAGGTATATCCACTGATTGATGATAAAATTTTGATACTTACTTCTTGAAAACTATTGGATGCTCATATAATATTTAAAAAAATATTTTTGCAGAGGTTAGGTTTAAACCCGTTTTTTTATCATCAACTTTGACTCAAACAGAGAAGAGAAGAGGGGTCATTTTAAAAAATGGATAACTATCAGAAAGTATTAAAATATCTAACAAAGGAAACAAAAGACCTTTTAAATTTCATATTTGATGGTGTTTATGTCGTTGATACAGATAGAAAGATAGCCTTCTGGAATAAAGGTGCAGAGGCCATTACTGATTATAAGGCAGAAGAGGTTATCGGGAAATCCTGTAGGGATGATATTCTCAATCATATTGATAAGGATGGAGTCCTTCTGTGCAGGGGAGATTGTCCCCTTGTTAAGGCCATTCAGTCAGATACGCATGTAGAAGAAAAGGTATTCCCTCTTCGCAAGGATAAGCACAGGTTTCCTGTTTCCACCCATGTTGCACCGATTAAAGATGAAAAAGGCCAAATTATTGGAGCTATAGAAGTATTCAGAGATATTTCTTCTGAAGAGAGACTCCGTATTTTGCAGAAGAAATTTCAAAAGCTTATCAAGCAGTATGTCTCCAAAACGACTTATGAAACGATTAAAAAATCTGTTTCAAAAGAAATTCCCATAGTGGCATCATCTAAAGAATTGAGTATATTCTTTATGGATATTGTTGGCTTTACAAGCATCTCAGAAAAACATTCAGAAGAGGTGATCGTCACAATCCTCAATTCATATTTCACTTTGGCATCTCAGGTTATCAGACAGAACACCGGTGATATAGATAAATTCATGGGTGATGCTGTTATGGCAATATTTATCGATGCTCAAGATGCCGTTAATGCTGCAAAAGGTATTCTTTTTAAAGGACTGCCGAGTTTAAACAAGGCTCTAGAGTCCAAGGAATTACCACAAATAAATGTCAGGATTGGTATTAACAGTGGAAGGCTCATACAGGGTGATATAGGCTCAGAAGACAGGAAAGATATGACAGTTATCGGTGACGCTGTCAACATCGCTTCTAGGATAGAATCAGAAGCAGAACCGGGAAATTTTATGATTTCAGAAGGGACATTGGCTCGGATCGAAAATCAAGAAGAATTCGAATTTACAGAGGAGATGCTCTTGAAAGGAAAGACCCAGCCGATTAAGCTATACAGATATAAAAAATCCTAAAGATTTTTATAAAGAAAGGAGGAGGTTATGGAGCTTCAAGAATATATCACTGTTGATGAGGTGAAGAGGGTTTGTAAAGAACTTGGCATAAGAGACTGGACTGAACTGACCGAGACTAAGGTATTGCCAGAAGAGGCGGAAGTGATTCTCAATGAGGTCAATGTTGAAGGAATGGATATTGACCTTGAGGACTTTCGAAAGGGCTTGGAAGTTGAACTCGAACACGGCACAGGATTTAAGGACGCGAACGTGACAAACAACCATCCTGTAATCACAGGAAAGATCGTGCTGGCTCACATGAAAGAATTCCTCGATTACTACAAGCGCCTTGAAGTTGCCGAGTTAGAGGGGGATGTGCACAAAGCAGCCGTTGCAAAGGATTCAGCGAAAATCGCATCTTACTATAAAAGGCTCGCCGAGGCGAAACGCATCTTAAGTCAAAAAGAATCAGAGGAGCTGAAGTAGTTAAGTAAAGAGCGATAATTCAGTTTTTTTCGGATTGGCTAACTAAAAGAGATTGATAAAGAAGGAAAAATTAGGGGATTTTCTTTTTCTTCGCCCTGTTCCATATGATATCCATTTCCTCAAGGGATGAATCTTTTAAATCTTTACCCTTTTTGGTCAATTCCTTCTCTATATATTCAAATCTTTTTTTGAATTTATAGATGCATTTTTTAAGGGCCTCTTCTGGGTTTATCTTGACAAACCTCGAGAGGTTCACAATGGCAAACAAGAGGTCTCCGATTTCTTCCTCTATGAACTTCCTGTCCTCAATTTTTATGGCTTTTTTAAGCTCACCTGTCTCCTCATCAACCTTTTTGATGACATCTTTGGCAGATTCCCAATCAAACCCAACCCTGGCTGCCCTGTCCTGATAGCGATGAGCCCTTAGGAGGGCTGGTAATTTGTAGGGAATGCCGTCCATGATAGACTTTCTCTTGTTATTTTTTGTTTCACTCTTCTTTATCTCTTCCCAGTGAATGAGGACCTGTTTGGATGTGGAGATATCTTTACCTGCAAAGACATGGGGATGCCTGGTAATCATCTTTTCAACATTTGTTCTCAGAACATCATAGATGTCGAACTCCCCCTTTTCCTTGGCGATTTGGGCATGAAAGAGGATCTGAAAGAGGAGGTCTCCCAGCTCTTCCTTGATTTCCTCCGGGTCTTTCCTGTCAAGAGCCTCTAAGACCTCGTATGTCTCTTCCAGTAAGAAGGGTTTTATGGATTCCCTTGTCTGCTCTTTGTCCCAGGGGCATCCGCTTTTTCCTCTGAGGCAATCCATTATCTCGACAAGGGACTTAAAGAGGTCGTCCTTTTTTTTATAGGATTTTTTTATTTGATTTTTTTTGCCTGTTTTTTTTCTCATAATTAAAAAAATCGCTGGGCCCTGTCGCATCACAGCAAGAATATCATTCTTGGTCCAAGACGAATATGGAGAATTCTTTTAAGTAATTTCAGAGGATTAATAGTATGGTTTTTGTCTTGAGCGTCCTTAGATATTCATGAGACAGATAGAGCCCAGCAGTTTTTTATGATTATATTCAGGGATGGAAATATTGCAAGCTTTATTTTCGTTTTTTATCCCATTTTTCTCATCTTCATTATCTTGATGTAATCTTCGATTGAGGATTGCTGTTTGGGATCTACTTTAAATTCGAGGGCAATGTGGTACTCATGAGTACTTCTGCTTTCTGAACGGACCACTCTTCCTGTAACACCCATCACAATGCTATTCGTTGGCGACAAGAGAGCGATATTGAGTTTTGAGTCCAGGATGTAGGGCTTGTGAGAAACAAATCTGATACCAAGTGAAGAAATATCACAAACTTTCGCTTTAAAATCTATGTTATCCTCTATCTTTTGGGAATATACGTTGATGAAGGCGTTATCCAGGTATGTTCTCGGTGCTCGACGCCTCTCTTTTAGGACTAATTCTTTTGCTAAATCTCCCATTTTTAAGATAACCCCTCATTTAGACAAACTACGCTTTTTATCATATTATTTTATCGGCAATCTCCCATAAGACTTTAATATAATTTCAGAAACAAAATAAAGGCAAAATCATTTATTTACCTCTATCCTTTAAAATGGAACAATTATTGCCTATTGTAAAGCTGGATTACTCTACCTTTATGAAATTTAAGGAGAAAATTAAGTCTCAAAAACGCAGAATCTTATTGACTAAATTATATCTTTTTGATAGATAAGAGTCTAATTGGGAAGGAGGGTTTTTAAGCTTTTTATCAGATGTAACACCATAACTTTGATTTTCCCACTTTGATTTTACTTCCAGTTTATCATCTTATTAAACTCTCTTCCTGTTCCATTAATCATCGTTTGCATCTTTGATTTATTATTACCCTTTGGGAGGTGGGGGTATAGATGCCAGGCCACTCTATTCTTGCCAGATTATTTTCTCAAGTAATCTTTGTTTGTCTCTATTTTCTTAATCCAATTAAATAAAAAAGGGGGTGAACAGGAGAGTTTATCTAAGTAAAAAAATCTATATTTCTTGTTTTTTCAGTTAACCAATAAAAAAGGAGGGCATCTATGAAAAAGGTAACAGTTCTTGTATTATCTCTTTTTATGATTTTCCTAATTTTAGGATTTACCGGGTCTTTTGCTCAGGCTGAGGAAGAGGATTTAAGAAAGGTAATCGAAAGGTTAGAAACCCAGATCAAAGAGAATCAGCAGAAACTGGAAGATTTGAAGAGAAGAATGTCAGAGCAGGAGAAGGTAAAGGAGGAAGTGAAGGCCGTAGTAGAGGTGCCGAAAAAAGCGGATGATACGGGTTTATTTTTTGATGCAAAAGTTTTACTTCTGACTCCAAGGGGAAATGACATTGATGTAGCAATATCTGATAGTAATACTAACAATTGGCCTGAAGGGTCTGCAAGAGGCATAGAGTTCGATACATTTTCAACTGTTTCAGGAAAATATACACTGGGATATCAATTTGAGAATAATAGCCGGTTGTCTTCATCTTATTGGCGTTTTGATGCTGATGAAGATTTCAGCATCACCAAACCATCAGGAGGAACCCTGTGGGCTCTTTTAAATAGTCCAGATGCTGGTTTTGAAAAGGCTGATTCAGCATCTGCTCATTTGGATTATGAGCTGGATGTAATCGACCTGGAATATACGAGGCCTTTGTTTCAGAGCGGGAAACTTACCACAAGCGGGTTAATCGGATTGAGATATGCAAGGATTGACCAGGATTTATCTGCTACTTACAAAGAAGGTCCAAACACGGATAGAGTAACAAGCGATATAGAAACGAATATGTTCGGTCCAAAAGTTGGGGTAATGGGAAAACGCAGTTTTTTTAATGACAAATTTTATTTTCAGGTGGATGGAGCAATCTCATTATTAGTCGGTCATACGGATGCTAAATATAAAGACATCTACAATATCATAACCTTGAAAGATACCTCAAGTGAGTATGAGAGTGTCTTCCCTGTCTATGAATTGGACATAGGTCTGGGTTGGACTCCCATACCTGATTTAGAATTCAGGCTTGGTTATCTTATCTCCTACTGGACAGATGTATTAACCCAAAAGAATTTTGTAGATGATGTCCACGATGCTAAGGCAGTGGATGAAGGAGACAGTGTAACCTTTGATGGAATAGTCTTCTCGGTTAAATATGTTTTCTGATTATTATCTTGCTTGCCGCATCCCCAAAAAATCGAAAGGGGGATTTTAAGACCGCAGAATTTTATTGACTAAAACCTGCCTTTTTGCTAGAAAAGGGTTCGTTTTGAGAAGGAGAGTTTTTTAAAAAGCTTTTTATCAGATGTAACACCATAACTTTGATTTTACTTCCAGTTTATCATCTTATTAGACTCTCTTCCTGTTCCATTAATCATCGTTTGCATCTTTGATTTATTATTACCCTTTGGGAGGGGGGAAAGATGCAAGACCATACTGAACCTTTGAAAAAGGCCTGTTATTTTCTCAAGGTTTGTCTTGGCTCTTCTCTTTATCTTTTTCTAACAAATATATGTTTGATCGTTTTTTTATTCATTCCATCTCTTTCTTTTGCAGAACCAAGCTTTAATCTGCCCAAAGAAAAGCAGCCCCTTACAGAGTGGCTTTCTAAGATGAGCCCTGATGTGAGGGTTGAGCAAAAGAGCCAGAACTACTACATCGATAATATCTTTTCTCTCAATCTTTCAGGCATAAAACCAAACCCAAACTCCCCCCAGAGCCCATCTCTTCAGGAATGGCCTACAAAGATAAGCCCGGGCATAAGGGGAGGGAACGGAAGGACCCTTTACTATGTGGATGGTCTCATCCCCTTTTTCAGGAAAAAGAACTCCCTTTTCTTTGCTAACCCAAAGGCTGTCTTTGGGAGCAACGATACAGAAGAGATGAACATAGGCATGGGTTACCGCCATCTTCTCTATAATGACAGGATGTTTCTCGGTATCAACGGCTACTTTGACACGCAGAGAAGCGAGAACAACTTCCGCCACAACCAGTTCGGCCTGGGATTAGAAGCCATTATCACAGAGTGGTTTGATCTTCGCTCAAACTTCTACTTCCCTGTATCCGGCAAGAGGACTCTTCCTGATAGTGTCTCCTACAGGTTCGCTCAGAGGAGCTTTCTTTCCCATACCATCAACAACCTTGAGGAGCCCTTGCGGGGTCTTGATTATGAGGGGGGTGTTCTCATCCCAGGTATCTCTGATATCATCGAGACAAGGGCTTATTTTGGGGGTTATTACTACGATTCAGAGATCGGGGATGACATTGACGGCATCAAGGGAAGGATAGAGATAAGGCCATTTCCTCTTTTAGCTATCAATGTCGAGATAAGGGATGACAATGCCTTTGAAACAGATATTCTTGTGGGCGGATACATCTCCATTCCTCTTTCCTTTAAGGGGTGGAAGGACTACTGGAAAAAGAGGGGCAAGAGGAAGCCGAGAGAACGAATGACCGACCTTGTGGTGAGGGACATTGATGTTGTATCGAACAAGAGCACCAGAGACTTGGGTGAAAGTAAAGTGTATGACATGGTCTATGTGAACAACTCCAATACAGGTGATGTGGATGAGGATGGTTCACTCGACCATCCCTACGATGAAATGACCGAGGGCTTGAGCGCCCTTTCTGATGGCGAAACCCTGTATGTGTTCCAGGGAAGCAAGAACTACGAAGGCAACTTTACTGTGAGCAACCAGAACACCATTATCTGGGGAGAAGGCCATGAGGCATTCCCCGGATGCGGAGGAGACGACCACTATCCTGTTCTTGACGGAAATGCTGCAGGGGATGTGTTCACTGTCTCAGCGGACAACGTGGAGATAAGGGGTTTACAGATACAGAACAGCGGAAGCAGAGGCATCCACGCAGAAAACAGGAACGGAGGAAATATCCATCATAATATCTTAACAAATAATGGTAGTGGTTTGTCTGTCTGGAGTAATATACTAGACAATACGGTTTCCAACTGGACAGTTGCCAACAATACCATCTCTAATAATAGTAATTACGGGATTTATTTTTATGGCGCGGCGCATCTTTCCAATTTTGTTTTTTCAAGAAACAGGCTTATTAATAATGAGAATGGATTTAGGATGACCCTAAATTCTTCCCCTACAATCTCCAATTTTACCTTCACGAACAACACAATTACAGGGAATACAAATTATGGCATTAACATAAATGAAGAAAGCTTGCATGCTGTTGCCACTTTTAATAATGTTAATTTTGGTGATGCATCTGCAGGCACTGGAGGATACAACTCGATTTATAATAATGGCACAGCCGATTTTTATGAAGCTACCAATGACAGCTTCACAGCACAGAACAACTACTGGGGCGGCGAAGAGCCGAAACTTGTGGTGGGTAATAATGCCGTTAACTACACCCCTTGGCTGACCACTGACCCGAATTAATAAGAGATTTTTAATTGTCCCTTTCTTGCTTGACGCATCCCCAAAAAATCGAATAGGGGGATTTTAAGACCGCAGAATCTTCTTGACTTAATCCTTTCTTTTTGATAGAGAAGGTCTGTTTTGGAAGGAGGGTTTTTTAAAAAGCTTTTTATCAGATGTAATACCATAACTTTGCTTTGCCCACTTTGATTTCACTTCCAGTTTAATCATCTTATTAGACTCTCTTCCTGGTTTGCATCTTTGATTCATTATTACCCTTTGGGAGGGAGGGTAAAGATGTTAGACCATATTGTTCTTATAAGATTGTTGCTCCAAAGAACCTTTCCCCACATCTGTCTCTATTCATTCATTTATTTTATAACAATAGATAGGGGGAGTGTTTTATGGTGAAAAAAATTTTGATGGGAATTATCATATTGGTTGTGTTTGTTGCTCTTTCTCACTCTGCTTCTGCAGAAGAAAATCAAAGGGGGATTTTCATCGAACCATTCGGGGGTATATTCTACATTAATGCACCCGACGTCAACTTCGGTGGGAGGTATGTGGCAAATCCTGGTTACCTAGGCGAAGAGCATAAAGAAGACGGGGAGGCAGATGGAGGAATTTTTGGTTTGACATTTGGAAAGGGATTCAAAAGCCCCCTCTCCTTTGGCAGGAATAATCGGGTGGAACTATCAGGGTTTTACAGCAGGGCTAAGAGCACGTCGAGCTCTACTATCTTGGCCGATTTGTCTTTGGCCGGTTTCACGCAGATTGATGCGAGTAATACTTATGTAGGTACCATTAGTGCGCTTGTCAACATTGATTCCAAAGCTGAATATTACGGCTTCAGCCTGGTCTTGAAGGGCGACAATAAAATTGGATTGAACTGGAAAGTCTCGCCCTATATTGGGCCGACCCTGTTCTTCTTTGAGCAGGACATCGATATCTCTAGCCAACTATCTGGTGGTAAATTCGATGGGGACACCACATCTGTGAGCGAGGATACAGAGACCATGTATTTGGGCATCACAGGTGGTGCGGACTTCACCAGGCAGATTTCTGACAGGGTAAGTCTGGTCGCGAATGCAGAGCTGTCCGTTGTTCATGCCAGAAGCGATTTTGATGGTTCGCAAGAGACCAGTGAGGTAACAATTTCTACTGCTCATGTAACAGATTCTGATGAGGAGGTGGCAGTTCGGGGAATCGGGAATATAAAACTCCAGTTCGATATTGGGTTCGGGACTCTCTCTTTAAGCGCTGGGCTCCATTGGCTCAGCTACGTGCCCGAAGTCGTCAATCCACGTAATCCTAGCGACGCAAGCATCCCGGATAGAGCCGCACATATAGAGGATGAATCATCCCTGATGGTAATCGGCATGGCACAAATAGCTATACCGTTTTGATATTGTGAAATATGAGGACTCGATTTTTTCCTCTCACTTGACGCATCCCAAGAAATTGAAAGGGGGGGAAGACCGCGAAATTGTATTGACTTAATCCTACCTTTTTGGTAGAAAAGGTCTGTTTTGGAGGGAGGGTTTTTTAGAAAGCTTTTCATCAGATTTAATACCATAATTTTGATTTTCCCACTTTGATTTCACTTCCAGTTCATCATCTTATTAGACTCTCTTCCTGTTTTAGTTAATCATCGTTTGCATCTTTGATTCACCATTACCCTTTGGGAGGGGGGAAAGATGCAAGACCATATTGAACCTTTGAAAAAGTCCTGTTATTCCCTCAAGGTTTGTCTTAGCTCTTCTCTTTATCTTTTTATAGCAAATATATGCCTGATCGTTTTTTTATTGATTCCATCTCTTTCTTTTGCAGAACCAAGCTTTAGCCTGCCCCAAGGAAAACAGCCCCTTACAGAGTGGCTTTCTAAGATGAGCCCTGATGTAAGGGTTGAGCAAAAGAGCCAGAACTACTACATCGATAATATCTTTTCTCTCAATCTTTCAGGAAAAGAACCAAACCCAAATTCCCCTCAGAGCCAATCTCTTCAGGAGTGGCCGGCAAAGATAAGCCCGGGCTTAAGGGGAGGGAACGGAAGGACGCTTTACTATGTGGATGGACTCATCCCCTTTTTCAGGAAAAAGAACTCCCTTTTCTTTGCCAACCCAAGGGCTGTCTTTGGGAGCAACGATACAGAAGAAGTGAACATAGGCATGGGTTACCGCCATCTTCTCTTTAACGATAAGATGTTTCTCGGCATCAACGGCTACTTTGACACGCAGAGAAGCGAGAACAACTATCGCCATAACCAGCTCGGCTTGGGATTAGAGGCCATCATCACAGAGTGGTTTGATCTTCGGTCAAACTTCTACTTCCCTGTATCCGGAAAAAGGACGCTTTCCGAGGGCACCGGCTACAGGTTCGCTCAGAGGAGCTTTCTTTCCCATACCATCAACAACTTTGAGGAGCCGCTGAGGGGCCTTGATTATGAGGGGGGTGTTCTCATCCCTGGCATCTCCGATATCATTGAGACAAGGGCCTATCTTGGGGGCTACAACTACGATTCAGAGATAGGGGATGACATTAACGGCATCAAGGGAAGGATAGAGATAAGGCCCTTTCCCCTCTTGGCTATCAATGTGGAGATAAGGGATGACAATGCCTTTGAAACAGATGTCCTTGTGGGCGGATACATCTCCATCCCCCTTTCGTTCAAGGGGTGGAAGGACTACTTTAAGAAGAGGGGCAAAAGAAAGCCGAGGGAGAGGATGACCGACCTTGTGGTGAGGGACATTGATGTTGTATCTAACAAAAGCACAAGAGAATCGAACGAACAAAAAATATACGACATGGTCTATGTAGACAACAGGAACACCACAGGAATCGAGGACGGCTCACTCGACCATCCCTACGATACCATGACCGAGGGCTTGAGCGCCCTCTCGGACGGCGAAACCCTGTATGTGTTCCAGGGAAGCGGGAACTACACGGCCTCCCTTCTCAACCCTTTTATCGTGAGCAACCAGAACACCATTATCTGGGGAGAAGGTCATGAGGCATTCCCCGGATGCGGAGGAGGGGGCTATCCTGTTCTTGACGGAGATAATTTAGCATTACCTGGTCTCAGGGTATCAGCGGACAACGTTGAGATAAGGGGTTTAAAAGTACAGAACAGCGGATTTGCCGGATATGCAGGCATTTATGGATTTGATGTGAGCGGAGGAAATATCCATCATAATATCTTAACAAATAATGCTGATGGTTTGAGGGTTGAGAGCGCTGTAAGTCCAGTAGTCAACAATTGGACAGTAGCCAACAATACCATCTCTAATAATAGTAATTACGGGATTCTTCTTCACAACCACGGCAATCTTTCCGATTTCACGTTTTCGCACAACACCATCACCGGCAACGATTATGGTATTACTTTCGCCGACAACGACCCTACTGACATGAAGCTGGGCAATGCAGCCACAGGAGAGGGAGGATACAATTCGATTTACAACAACACAATAGCAGATTTTTTTGAATCTACTGGTTACAGCTTCACAGCACAGAACAATTACTGGGGCGGCGACAAGCCGAAACTTGTGGGTGGTAATGATGATGTTAACTACACCCCTTGGCTGACCACTGACCCGAATTAAGAAGAGATTTTTAATTGTTCATTTCTTGCTTGTCCAAGAAATGAACCAAAGAAGGACACCCCAACGATTTTTCCGGGCGGTCTCAGATTCGCTTGCTTCGGAGAAACAGCAAACTCAGCCTTCGGCTTCAGACAGCTGCTTCTTTTTCCCTTGCTTTGCTCACCTTCAACCTGAAAAATCGTAAAGGGGAGGTTTAAAAAACATGGTTTGCTTGCCGCATCCCCAAAAAATCGAAATGGGGATTTAAAAAGATACGGAAAAATCGCTTTGCGAATCTTTGAAGAAAAATCCTGAAAAGGAGGGGGGAGATTAAAATAGATAAATTCAAATTATTATAATTTATTTAGTATTTATTAATAGCCTTAATTATCCCTGTTTTTTGTATTCCATTAGAGGTTATAATATATTTTATTCTATTAATTCCCTTTTTATGAAATATTACATTTATTGGCCAAGCACGTTCAGCAAAATATTCCTCCCTAAATATCCCCCCTGATATTACAATATCCTTCGACCAAAAAAACTTATTATAATCATTAGCCTGCCACTCTTTATTTTCCGAGTCTAAAGTGACAGTTGCTTTGTCTATAAAAGTTAAATGTAATTGAGGATTTTTTACAGCAAAAAAGCCAGAGTTGCCTATGCCGAATCTACATTGATAAGATTTGCCTGTCCAATCGAACTCTATCGGAGCTTTTCCAATTTTAATTGGATTATATCCATAACAAAGAAATGGATTAGGAATACATAGAAAACATAGATAAGTTAGAACACAAAGAAGAAATAATAAAATAAATGGTAAATTTTTTTTAAAAAACCTTTTTAGCTCTCTTTTTTTTATTGTACCTATTTTATGTTCAGTTGGAAATTCCATTTTTATTTATTTTACGACTTTTCTTTTGGGTATATATCAATTCCCAGACTTTTAATTACATCTCGCCCTAATTCTGTCCAATGATATACATAAGACCCTCCACCACCTGAAGTATCTAACCATAAAAGACCCAGATCAAGAAGTCGGGGTATGATATGCGATAGCTTAGGATCATAACGAGCCTCACTAAAATAATGACCTCTATTTTCATGCGTGAATCTAAAGCACGTTGCATCTAAAGACTTAACAGCTCTTTCTACCATTATTGATTTAGTTCTATCTATTTCTTTAATAGCTTTATTTATAATTGTTGATATTCGTTCAATTGACCTATTTATATCATTAGGGTCATATTGGTGAACTCTGTAGGCTGTAATATCAAATGGAAGGGTATCGTTATCATCTCTTATCACAATAATTTCTTCTGGCAAACGCCACGCGTGTGCTAACCCTAGTTCATACATAACATTTGCGTTGCGAAAACGCTTTTCTTCAGCAGAACCAATAAGTTTAATTTTTTGTGTGATATAAGATATTTCGAATAGAACAATTCTTGAATTTAAAATCCCTTCTAATATATTTATCGGAATAGAATCCCCAGAAACTGGTTGGTCAACACGGTAGGGAGTTAAAGTCTCACATTTTCTTATTGCTTTTTCTATTATATTTTCATAACGTTTATGATGTTCAGGATTAAACCACATTCCAACAAACACCTGATTTTTTAAATTATCTATACGATATTTTGTAAAAAACTCATATGGATACATTTTTACATTTCAAATATAGTAGAAATAAATAATTGTGTATATTTTCTAAAAATAAGCGTATTTCATTTCTTTTCTTAATTAAATTATCAGATTCAGATTGTTTCTTAATAAAAACACCTTCCTACCTTATTCTATTTTTTTCAGCTACTTAGCCACTGCACTTGGAGATATATCTCTTGATAAGGGAATTGGGTGTTTTTCCACATCTATTTTGAATCTAACCTCTGCTTCATCTGGTGAGACAGAATGAGGTCTTTTAATTCCCAAATTTTTTGTTGGGTCAACAGGTATAATTGTGCCAGTTATCAAATTACTTTTTTTAAGAATAGTATGAATTCTGCCTGTAAAAGTTTTTGGTTTTGAAATCAAATACGAACAAGAATACTGTTCAATACTATTATTTATTGATTCATATTCTATAGTAATGTCTAAAAGAAGAGGGATTTGTTCCAAAATACCATCGAGGGATTTTTTAAAAAAATAGAAGCCTTGTTTAATTTCCTGCTGGGGCAATAAAGTAATATTTTTAGATGAACCAGAAATAATAGTTTCCCCTGGTTTTATATTCTTTTCACCATCTTTTTTCTTTTTAGTCTCAGGAATTAAGCATTTCCAATTAATAGAAACATTTTCAGCAAGATATTTCCCAAAATTCATAAAAGTAATATTAAGATGATATTCTTTTTCATGAGTTGGTTCTATTTCTACATTCTTAACAGCACAAATAGGTCTATTAAGAATCTCGGTTATCTCTAATTGTTTGTTAATCTGAAAAAGGTTTTCTAGTAAAATCAGTGCGGTAATAAAGAGAATAACTAATATGCTTATCTGAATCAGATTGGCCGGTTTAGATAATTCTTTCTTAAATTCATCAGATAATTTAATCATTTTTTACCTCATATGCTTCCTTAAAAAGCGCTAATAATTTCAAGCAATTTTTACACCTATTAAGGAATTTGTCAATAATCTAAATAACTTGTCTTATCCCCCTTATGCTTTTTAGGGATTGGACAAGCGAGTGAGGAAAAAAGAAGCAGCTGTTTGAAGCCGAAGGCTGAGTTTGCTGTTTCTCCGAAGTGAACGAAGGCAAAGACCGTTAAAAAAGCAGGGGGCGTCCTTTTTTTTGTCCCTTTTTTGGACGAGCAAAAAAGGGGCAGAACATTTCACAAGTTATCAATTTGACATCTCCCAAAAGTAGTGATACTTTTTTCTTTTTAATTTAAAAAGGTGAGTTTGGGAATGGTTTTAAACCCGTTTGTTAGAGATATCGGTGAGAAGATTTTAAGGGAAGAGCCGATCGAATACAAGGAGGCCTTAGAGCTTATAAGTCTTGGTGATGAGCATCTCTTTGATATCCTCTTCTTTTCAGATAAGATTCGAAAAAAATATAAGGGAAATAAAGTTAATCTCTGTTCGATTGTGAATGCCAAGTCAGGGAGATGTGCTGAGGATTGTGCCTTCTGTGCTCAGTCAGCATATTTCAAGACCGATATTCAGGAATATCCCCTTTTAAATCAAGATGATATCTTAAACAAAGCCCAAAATGCCAAAAGAATAGGCGCGCATGAGTTCAGCATTGTTACGAGCGGAAAGGCATTAAAAGAGGATGAGCTTGAGCGCGTTACCAGCTTTATATCCACTCTCAAGGACAGCAACAGCATTATCAGGTGTGCTTCTCTCGGCATGTTGAGTAAAGAAATGGCTCTAAGCTTAAAAGAGGCAGGCCTCCAGAATTATCACCACAACTTAGAGACATCAAAGAGCTTTTTCAATAACATCTGCACGACCCATTCTTACGGCGAAAATTTTGAGACCATTAAGATTGCCAAAGAGGCAGGGCTCTATGTCTGCTGCGGAGGAATCGTTGGGATGGGAGAGACTAAAGAGCAGAGGATTGAGCTCGCTTTTGCGCTTCGGGAGCTCGATGTCGATTCTGTTCCCATCAATTTTCTCAATCCAATTAAAGAGACAGGTTTAGAAAAAAGGCCTTTGATGGAGCCAATGGAGGCGCTAAAGACAATCGCGCTTTTTCGATTTATCCTTCCCAAAAAAGAGATTGTCATCTGCGGAGGAAGGGAAGTGACCCTAAGAGACCTCCAGCCCATGATGTTCATGGCAGGTGCGAGCGGGATACTGATTGGGGACTATCTGACAACTAAGGGAAGAAAGCCAAAAGAAGACCTGCAGATGATAAAAGATTTGGGATTAGAGATATGAAGGAAATAAGAGAAGAACTGGATATACTCAAAGAAAAGGGGCTCTATCGGTGGCTGAGGAGTATTAAAGGTGAACAGGGGCCTTTTATTAACCTTGGAGGGAAAAGGGTTTTAAACCTCTCCTCAAACAACTATCTCGGTCTTGCAAACCATCCCAAGGTCAAAGAGGCGCTTATCAGTGCTACAGAGAAATATGGAGCCAGTGCTGGTGCTTCGAGGCTCATCTCAGGCAATATCGAAATCTATGATGAATTAGAAGAGAGGATTTCAAAGTTTAAGGGAGTTGAGCGGGCCTTAGTATTCAGCAGCGGTTATATGGCAAACATAGGGATTATCTCCTCTTTTGTTGGTAAGGACGATGTCATCTTCTCAGACAAACTCAACCATGCAAGCATTATTGATGGGTGTATGCTGAGCAGAGCAATGTTCAAGCGGTTCCCCCACAAAGATATGGAGAAGTTAGAGGCTTTGTTAAAGGATTCCTCTAAATACAGAAGGAGGCTCATTATTACAGAAGGGGTGTTCAGCATGGATGGAGACATTGCTCCTTTGCCTGAGATAATTCAGCTCGCCAAGAAATATTCTGCATATGTTATGCTGGATGATGCCCATGCCACAGGTGTTTTAGGAAAGAATGGAAAGGGGACAATGGAGTATTTTGGTTTGGATGAGGGCATCGATATCCTCATGGGAACCTTTGGAAAGGCTCTGGGTGTGTTCGGTGCCTATGTTGGGGGAAAGAAGGAAATAAGGGAATATTTCATCAATCGGGCAAGGAGTTTTATCTTTACAACAGGCCTTCCACCAGGTGTTGTTGGTGCCATTATAAAGGCCATAGAGATCGCTGAGAAAGAGGGAGGGCTAAGGGAGTGGCTCTGGAGAAATGCGGTCTTTTTCAGGACGTGGCTAAAGGAGCTCGGGTTTGATACTATGGAGAGCAACACGCAGATTATCCCCATACTTATTGGCGATACCAAAAAGACCATGGATATGACAGAGATGCTCCTAAAAGAGGGGGTTTTTGCACAGGGGATCAGGCCACCAACTGTGCCTCAGGGATATGCAAGGCTTCGGACCACTGTCATGGCAACGCATAGCATCGAGGACCTTGAAAAGGCCCTCAATATCTTTAAAAAGGCAGGCAGAGAATTAAATATCATCTGAAAAAGAGAGAGTATGAAAAAAGAGAGAAAAAAGAGAAATGTTCTTTTAGAGAGGGATGATAAGAGATATATCTGGCATCCCTTTACGCAGATGAAGGATTATCTCAAGGAAAAACCCCTTATCATCGAGGAGGGAAGCGGGGTTTTTTTAAAGGATATCTATGGGAAAAAATATCTGGATGGGGTCTCCTCTTTATGGGTCAATATCCACGGCCATCAAAAAAAAGAGATTGACAGAGCAATGAGCTCCCAGTTGAAAAAGGTGGCCCATTCAACAATGCTCGGCATATCGAATGTTCCTGCAATCGAGTTTGCTAAAAAATTAATAGGGATTGCTCCAAAGGGCCTGAATAAAATCTTTTATTCAGATAATGGCTCGACCGCTGTGGAGATCGGGTTAAAAATAGCTTTCCAGTACTGGCAGCAAAAATCCAAAAAATTTTCAAAAAAGACAAAGTTCATCACGCTTAGAAATGCCTATCACGGTGATACAATCGGCTCTGTGAGCGTTGGGGGGATTGACCTTTTTCATTCAATCTATAAACCCCTTTTATTTAAGACATTTAAGGCTGAGTCTCCCTACTGCTACCGCTGTCCTTTGAAGCTCTCTTATCCAGAGTGTAATATTAAGTGCCTGGATTCAATAGAAAATATCATGAAGAAAAGGGGAGATGAGATAGCTGCCCTTGTTATCGAACCCCTTATCCAGGCAGCAGCTGGGATGATTGTCCAGCCCCCTTTATATTTAAAAAGGGTACGGGAGCTGTGCAGGAAATATAAGATTTTGATGATTGTTGATGAGGTCGCAACAGGTTTTGGGAGAACAGGGAAGATGTTTGCCTGTGAACATGAGGGAGTTGTTCCAGATATCATGGCACTGGCAAAGGGGATAAGCGGCGGATATCTCCCCTTGGCTGCCACACTGACAACAGAAGAGATATTCAGCGGTTTTTTAGGGGAGTATAAGGATTTCAGGACCTTCTTCCACGGCCATTCATACACAGGAAATCCCCTGGCATGTGCATCAGGCATAGCTAATTTAGAAATATTTAAGAAGAAAAAGACCCTCCAGATCTTACAGGGGAAAATTCTCTATTTAAAGAAGCGACTGGAGAAATACAGACAGTTAAGACATGTGGGAGATATCAGACAGGCCGGTTTTATGGTAGGAATTGAACTGGTCCTGTATAAGGAGACAAAAAAGCCCTATTCTCTGGAGAAGAAGATAGGGATAAGGGTTATCATGGAGGCGAGAAAAAGGGGACTGATTATCAGGCCGCTTGGAAATGTGATTGTCATTCTTCCTCCGCTATCTATTTCAAAGATGGATTTAGGGAGGATGACTGATATCATATATGAATCGATAAAAAAGGTTACGGAGAGATGAAAGGGATTTTTGTTACAGGGACAGATACTTGGGTGGGAAAGACAGTTATTGCCGGGGGAATTGCCGCTGCCCTAAAGGATGAAGGAATCGATGTTGGAGTGATGAAGCCGATTGAGAGCGGATGCAGAGTGGTTGATGGAAGAAAAATTCCCACTGATACCCTTTTTCTCAAGGTTATGGCAGGGACAAACGATCCCCTTGAATTGATTAACTCCTATTCTTTGGAAAAGCCCCTCGCACCCTCTGTGGCTGCAAAGAGAGAGGGAATTGAAATTGATGCCGATAAGATTTTAAGTGATTATAAGAAACTAAAGGGGAGGCATAAGTTTCTGATAGTTGAGGGTTTAGGCGGTCTCATGGTTCCTATTAAAAAGGGATTTTTTGTTTCAGATTTGATAAAGTTGATGAAACTCCCTGCTTTGGTTGTGACCAGAGCCAACCTCGGGACAATCAACCATACCCTCCTCACTGTAAATCATGCAACTCATTTAAAAATAAAGGTTTTTGGTGTTATTATCAATCATCTCTCCAAGGATCGTGGATTGGCTGAGAAAACAAACCCAGGTGTTCTCAAAGAGCTCTTGGGAGTTCCCATCATCGGAGACTTTCCTTATTCCCCTAAAATCATTGAAAAAAAAGGACTTCTCATAGATTTAATCAAGAAGAATATCGATATTTCTTCAATCCTGAAGCAGATTTAAAGGGAAAAATTCGCTGGAGCAGTAGAAGCCATTATCAATAATTGATTTTCCCGCTATAATACAATATGTTGTGTTAAATTAAATATTTTATACAACATATTGTTTTTTTCTTGACTTTTCAATTTTTTTCGATTATAAAAAGATATCTTTTCCACTCATCTCACAATACCAGAATTTCAGATGAAAAACTATAGAATTCAAATACTTCCAGAGGATTTAGCCAAGCAGATCGCTGCAGGAGAAGTCGTCGAGAGACCTGCCTCTGTTGTCAAGGAATTGGTTGAGAATGCTGTTGATGCCGAGGCGACTTTTATTGTCATAGAGGTCTTTGAAGGGGGGAGAAAGAGGATAAGAATTACAGATAACGGGACAGGCATGGTAAGGGAAGATGCCATCCTCTCTGTTGAGAGGCATTCGACAAGCAAGATTAAGACAAAGGAAGAGCTAGCGAACATCGAGACACTTGGATTTCGTGGAGAGGCCCTCCCATCCATTGCTTCTGTTTCAAAGATGAAGATTACCACCCTTTTTAGGGGTGAGAATATCGGGACAGAGCTCTACCTTATGAACGGTAAATTAAAAGAGGTTAAGGATGCTGGCTCTGCTGCAGGTACTGTAGTAGAGGTAAATGACCTTTTTTATAACACACCTGCCAGGTTGAAATTTCTAAAGAGTGTGAATACAGAGCTGGGTTATATCAATACCATTATCAATCAAGAGGCCCTGGCACATCCAAACATTCACTTCAAGCTTTTGCATAACAATCGGTTGTTGCAAAATATCCCTCCTCTGAGAGATGATCTTGACCGCTTGACCATCCTTTTTGGAAAAGAGAGGGTAAAAGATCTGATTAAGGTGAAAGCCAGATATAACAGCTTAGAACTCAGGGGTTATATTTCTTCACCTTCTATTTCAAGGACATCAAGAGGATATCAATACCTCTTTGTCAATTCCCGTCCTATAAAAGATCGGATGATGACCCATGCTGTTTATGAGGCATACAAGACCTTTATCTTAAAGGACAGAAATCCCGTATTTTTCCTGTTTTTAAATGTCAGGCCTGACACGATTGATGTCAATGTCCACCCATCAAAGATGGAGGTAAGATTCAGAAATCAACATGAGGTACATGATTTTATAAGAGAGATGATAAGAAATTATCTATTGAAAGGAAAACCCACTCAAAGAGAGAGTGTTAGCGGTTCAGAGGAGGGTATGAGAAGAGTTGAATTCCTCGATGAGGGGTTTGGGAAGCCTCTGGATGACTATAAGGAAAAAATCTCAGAAATGATCTCAAAATCTTCCCCTTCAGTAATGAAAGATTTCAGTAGCTTGAAACTGGGGAGTTTTGACAGCCGCTTATTATTCAAACCAGAATCAATAGGGGAGAGGTTAAGAGTTCTAAAACAGGTGGATAACTCCTTTTTACTCTTTGATATACCAGAAGGCATCCTGTTTGTAGACCAGCACGTTGCTCATGAAAGAATCCTCTTTGAAAAATTGCTAAAAGACTACAAGGAGTCTCATGTAGAAGTGCAACACCTCTTATTTCGAAAAGAGATCGAGTTTACCCATAGGGAAACATCCCTACTTACGAAATATGCTGAAAAACTCTCAAGTATAGGGTTTTTGATTGAACATGTTGGAGAGAATACTTTTAGTTTGAGGGGGGTGCCTACTCTACTTTCTGAGAAGGATAGTGAAGGCGTGCTCCATGATATCTTAGACAGACTCACAGGGATAGATAGGGTTAAACCATTTGAAGAGATGGTCGAGGATATATTGGTCTCAATAGCTTGCCATGGGGCATTAAAGGACAATAACCCCTTGGAAGAAGAAGAGATGGTAAAGCTCATGGAAGATTTGATGAAGACGGATATCCCTCATACATGTCCTCATGGACGTCCGATAATGCTGGTTTTAGCTATTGATGATATCAAGAAGAAATTCCAGATGAAGTAGGTATTGCCGTTATCTTCGTTTTATTTACCTTGACAGATAAGACTATTATTCTGTAAATTATTTTAAATTTAGATGAAGATATCTCTTTTATGATGAAGTTTTATTTTTTTAAGGAGAGGTAAAGGTGTTAGAGGATAAAATCCCTACAGCATTAACCTTTGATGATGTATTGTTATTACCAGATAAATCAAAAGTTCTGCCCAGAGAAGTTGACATTTCTACATCTCTTACAAAAAAGATAAGGCTGAATGTTCCTCTCTTAAGTGCCCCTATGGATACGGTGACTGAATCTCGGTTAGCCATTGCCTTAGCACAGGAAGGAGGAATCGGTATTATCCATAAAAATTTGTCAGTTGAGGAGCAGGCTTATGAAGTGGATAAGGTCAAGAGGTCAGAAAGCGGGATGATTGTTGACCCGATAACCATGTCTCCTGATCAAAGGATTGCTGAGGCATTGGGGATTATGAGTAAATATCGTATATCAGGGATACCGATCACACAGGGGAAGAAGTTGGTTGGAATATTGACAAATAGGGATTTAAGATTTGAGACCAATTTAAACAAAAGGGTTTCAGATTTGATGACAAAAGATAACTTGATCACTGTTCCAGAAGGGACCACACTGGAACAGTCTGTAAAGCTGTTACACAATAATAGGATTGAGAAGCTCCTTGTTGTGGATAAGAAATATAACCTTAAGGGCTTGATAACCATCAAAGATATTGAGAAGAGAAAGAGGTATCCAATTGCCTGCAAAGATAAATTGGGGAGGCTCATGGTAGGGGCTGCAGTGGGCATAGCGAGTGATATGAAGAAAAGGGTAGAGAGTCTTATCAATGCAGGGGTTGATGTTATCGTTGTGGATACAGCACATGGACATTCAATAGCCGTACTAAAAGCCATAGAGTCAGTGAGAAATCAGTATCCAGATATTCAGATTATAGGGGGTAATGTTGCTACGAAACAGGGGACTTTAGATTTAATCAAGAGTGGGGTGAATGCTGTTAAGGTCGGCATTGGACCTGGTTCTATATGTACAACGAGAATAATCGCTGGGGTCGGTGTTCCCCAACTAACCGCCATAAAAGAGTGTGCTGAAGAGGCAGAGAAACATAAAGTTCCCATCATTGCTGATGGTGGAATAAAATATTCTGGCGATATTACGAAAGCCTTAGCGGCCGGTGCCCATACTGTAATGATTGGAAGTATATTTGCCGGAACAGAAGAAAGCCCCGGTGAAAAAATTCTTTATCAGGGAAGAAGCTATAAGGTTTATCGAGG
>DATKYB010000130.1 GCA_035528715.1 Nitrospinota bacterium
ATATTAAAAGATTAATTTAAGGAGAGATATAAAAATGAGTAAAAAAAATTATTTTTTTACCTCTGAATCTGTAGCAGAAGGACATCCTGACAAGATTGCTGATCAGATATCTGATGCTGTTTTAGATGCTATTTATGAAAAGGACCCTATGGGGAGAGTAGCTTGTGAGACACTCGTTACAACAGGCTTAGCCTTTGTAGCAGGAGAGATAACCACGAGCTGTTATGTTGATATTCCCAAGATAGTAAGGGATACCATCAAAGATATTGGCTACACAAGGGCTAAATTCGGCTTTGACTACGAGACCTGTGCTGTTATTACCTCTATAGATGAGCAATCACCTGATATAGCCAGGGGCGTAGACGAAGACCCAGAAACACAGAAAGAGCAGGGAGCTGGTGACCAGGGGCTTATGTTTGGATACGCTACAAATGAAACCCCTGAACTGATGCCTGCACCCATTATGGTTGCTCATAAATTGGTCAAACAGCTTTCCTACGTAAGAAAAAAAGATATGCTTCACTACTTAAGACCAGATGGAAAATCTCAGGTTACCATCGAATATATCAATGGAATGCCGTCAAGAATAGATAACATTGTTATCTCGACACAACACAGCGATGACATTACTTTAAAGGAAGTAAGAGAAGATATTATCGAGAAGGTAATAAAACCTGTAGTTCCTCGTGAGATTTTTGATGAAGAAAATATAAAATACCATATTAATCCAACAGGAAGATTTGTTATCGGAGGTCCAAAGGGAGATACAGGGTTAACAGGAAGAAAGATAATCGTTGATACCTATGGGGGTATTGGTAGCCATGGAGGAGGATGTTTTTCAGGAAAAGATCCAACAAAGGTTGATAGGTCTGCTTCTTATATGGCTCGATATATCGCCAAAAATATCGTAGCAGCAGGTATTTCAGATAAATGCGAAATACAATTAGCCTATGCTATCGGAGTGTCTGATCCGGTATCTGTAATGGTAGATACCTTTGGTACAGGAAAAATAGAGGATAAAAAGATAAGGGAGATGGTTCGGGATAATTTTGATTTAAAACCAGCTGCTATTATAAAGGCTCTGGATTTGAGACGTCCAATCTATAAAAAGACCGCTGTCTATGGCCATTTTGGTAGAAATGAACCAGAGTTCACATGGGAGAAGACAGATAAGGCAAAAATCTTAAAGAAGGATGCTGGTTTATAGACAAATTTAATATTCAAGGAGAAACAGAATAATGGATTGTGATATAAAAGATATTTCATTAGCAAAAAAGGGAAGGCTGAGAATTGAATGGGCTAATCGAAGTATGCCCGTATTGAATCTGATTAAAAAAAGATTTGAAAAGGAAAAACCCCTGAAAGGTTTTAAAATAGCTGCATGCCTTCACGTTACTACAGAAACAGCAAGCCTTATGAAAACACTTAAATCTGGTGGAGCACAAGTAGCCTTGTGTGCTTCAAACCCTTTAAGCACGCAAGATGACGTTGCTGCATCGCTAGTAAAGGATAGCAAGGTTCCTGTTTTTGCCATAAATGGAGAGGACAATAAGACCTACTATCAACACATAAACAAAACCCTTGATATCAAACCCCATACTACCATGGATGACGGGGCAGATTTGGTGTCTACAGTCCATTCCGAAAGAAAGGAATTGATAAAGAGCATTATTGGAGGGACAGAGGAGACAACAACAGGGGTTATAAGATTGAAAAGCATGGCTGATAAAGGGGTATTAAAATTTCCTCTTATTGCTGTTAATGATGCGACGACAAAACACCTCTTTGATAACAGATACGGAACAGGCCAAAGTACACTGGATGGAATTATTAGAGCTACAAACCGCTTAATTGCCGGGTCTGTTTTTGTTGTTTGCGGTTATGGTTGGTGCGGGAAAGGGGTAGCCATGAGAGCAAAAGGATGTGGTGGAAGGGTGGTTGTTACTGAAGTTGATCCTTTAAGAGGTCTTGAGGCGATTATGGATGGATTCGAGGTGATGCCCATTTCAGAAGCTGCAAAGATTGGTGATTTCTTTGTAACACTGACCGGTGATATTGAGGTAATAAGAAAAGAGCATTTCAAATTAATGAAAGATGGAGCGATTATAGCTAATTCTGGACACTTCAATGTAGAGTTAGATATTAATATTTTAAAGAAAATAACTAAGAAAAAAAGGAAGATAAGAGAGTTTATAGAAGAATTTACTTTAACAAATGGTAAAAGAATAAATCTTCTGGGAGATGGCAGGCTAATAAATTTAACCGCAGCTGAAGGCCATCCTTCTAGTGTTATGGATATGAGCTTTGCCAACCAGGCCCTTTGCGCAGAATTTTTGGTAAAGAAAGGGAAAAAGCTCGAAAAAAAGGTCTATAATGTCCCAGAAGAGATAGATCGGTATATTGCTAAGTTAAATCTTGATTCCCTGGGTGTGAAGATAGATAAATTGACAAGAAAACAAAAAATCTATCTTAAGTCCTGGGAAATAGGGACATAAAAAATTTCTATAAAAGAGAGAAAACCCCTGGTTTCGGCCGGGGGTTTTTTCTTGTTCTTTTTTAGAAATCTATCATAACGATTTTGATAAGCTCGAATACTGGATTGGTCTCTTTAGTAAATATTTAAAAAGTTATGCCTGTTGAGGAACAAAACAGTGAAATATAGGCTTGTCGGGTTACTCTCATTGGGGCATATGTTTACAGATATAAATCAGGGGGCAGTGCCTGCACTGTTGCCTTTTTTGATTTTTGAACATCACCTCTCATATATGGCAGCCGCAGGCATCGTATTTGCCTCCAATTTTGCATCCACGCTTGTGCAGCCCTTATTCGGGCATGCTGCAGATCGTTTTTCAAAACCCTGGTTATTGCCGCTTGGAGTTTTCCTGGCAGGATTTGGTATTTCCCTGATAGGGCTTTTTACAAGCTATGAGCTTATAATCATAGCAGCAATTCTCAGCGGCATCGGTGTCGCTGCATACCATCCTGAAGGGGCACGTCTTGTTAATTTTGCTTCGGGAGAAGAGAAGGGAATGGCAATGAGCCTCTTTGGTGTAGGGGGCACTCTTGGCTTTGCAGTCGGACCGATATTCGCGACCATGGCTCTTATTTTTTTTGGATTGAAGGGTACACTTATTCTCTTGGTGCCGGCGAGCCTCATAGCTATTGTTATGGCTTCTCAGATTTCCAATTTTTCAAAGTTCGAAAAAACAGCTAATACTCATGCGGAAGATACGATTTCCAAGACACTTCCTGATGCGTGGGCTCCTTTTACCCGTCTGACCTTTAATGTCATTGGCCGCTCTATTCTTTTTTACAGTCTTAATACTTTTATCCCCTTATATTGGATCAGCGTCCTGAACCAGTCAAAGGTGTCAGGAGCAACCGCACTTACCATCATGTCTGCATCAGGCGTCATCGGAAATATACTCGGTGGAAAGCTGGCCGACCGTTTCGGCCACATTAAAATCATGTTTATCGGGTTTAGCGTCCTTATTCCCCTTATGCCGGCCCTAATATGGGTGAGCAATCCCCATATCGCCATGTTTCTCTTAGCTCCGATAGGAATGGCAATTTTCGCTGTCTACAGCCCGCTGATCGTGATGGGACAGAATTATCTGCCTAATCATATTGGATTGTCATCAGGAATAACGATTGGGGCTGCGGTTGCGATTGGAGGAGTTGCCGCACCTTTGCTCGGCAAGGTTGCAGACCTCTATGGAATATGGTCAGCTCTGGCAGGGGTTGCTTTTCTACCAATATTGTTTGCAGGAATGACCCTGACACTGCCTGATAGAAAAGATTTGCCGATTCGAAAAGAATAATTTGGTAGCCCCAAGGGGATTCGAACCCCTGTTACCGCCGTGAGAGGGCGGCGTCCTAGGCCTCTAGACGATGGGGCCATCATGGCTGGGGAGAGAGGATTCGAACCTCTGTACCCAGATCCAGAGTCTGGTGTCCTGCCGCTAGACGACTCCCCATATTTGATATGAAGTTTTATAAATATAAATTACAAGCAGAGCACAGTCAAGAAAAAATCAGCTCTCGATCACCTTTTATACAGTCGATAACACTTTCCAAAAATTATGAGTTCTTATTTCCCTTTTGTGCTTTCTCTATCTTTGCCCATGTATCGCGAAGTGATACTGTCCTGTTGAATACGAGTGAACCACTTTTAGAATCAGGATCTACGCAGAAATAGCCCAATCGTAAAAACTGGTAAATGCTTCCGGGTTTTGCATCTTTCAGGCTTGGTTCAACATAGCACTCTTTCAAGATCTCAAGAGAGTGTGGATTGATGCAAGACTTCATATCATCCTCGCTACCGGGATCCTCCACAGTAAAAAGACGATCATACAGACAAACTTCAGCCTTCAGCGCATGTTCAGCAGATACCCAATGAAGAGTTCCCTTTACCTTTCGTCCCTCCTGCAGAGAACCACTCCTCGTTTTCGGATCAAAGGTACAACGGAGTTCAACTACGTCACCGGTCTTCTCATCTTTCACAACTTTTTCACATTTGATAATATAGGCATGTTTAAGTCTTGCCTCGCGACCAGGAGCAAGCCTGAAGTATTTCTTCGGAGGATCTTCCCGGAAGTCATCTTGTTCAATGTAAATAACTCGTGAAAAAGGGACTTTTCTTGTGCCGGCTGAGGGGTCCTCAGGATTGTTTTCCGCTTCGAGTTCTTCTGCTTTGTCTTCAGGATAGTTATCAATAACAACTTTGAGCGGTCTCAAAACGGCCATCACTCGCGGAGCACACTTGTTCAGATTCTCGCGGATGCAGTATTCAAGGAGTGCAATGTCAACAATACTGTCACTTTTTGCCACTCCTATACGATTACAGAAGCTGCGTATTGCTTCAGGGGTGTAACCTCTCCTGTGCATTCCCGAAATCGTCGGCATTCTTGGATCGTCCCATCCTTTGACATGTCCTTCCTTTACCAATTGCAAGAGCTTGCGTTTGCTCATAACAGTATAACCGAGATTCAGACGGGCGAACTCGATCTGCTGAGGATGGTATATTCCAAGGTTATCCACAAACCAGTCATAGAGGGGACGGTGGTCCTCAAATTCCAGGGTACATATAGAATGAGTAATTCTTTCAATAGAATCACTTTGACCATGGGCCCAGTCGTACATCGGATAGATGCACCATTTGTCACCGGTTCGATGATGAGTGGCATGGAGGACTCGGTACATCACCGGATCTCGCATATTGATATTTCCGGATGACATATCGATTTTAGCACGAAGCACACGAGAACCGTCTGGAAACTCGCCTGCCCCCATCCTCTCGAACAGTTCAAGGTTCTCTTCGACAGAACGGTTACGATACGGACTTTCTCTTCCGGGTTCTGTCAGGGTACCACGATTCTTCCGTATTTCATCAGCGCTTTGATCGTCAACATACGCCTTGCCATCTTTAATGAGCTTTAATGCATATTCATAGAGTTGGTCAAAATAGTCAGAGGCATAATATTCCCTGTCTTCCCAATCGAAACCAAGCCACTTCACATCTTTCTTGATTGATTCAACATATTCCTCTTCTTCCTTTACGGGATTCGTGTCATCGAACCGAAGATTGCAGAGTCCATTGTATTCAGCGGCAAGGCCGAAATTAAGGCATATCGATTTTGCATGACCTATATGGAGATAGCCGTTTGGCTCTGGAGGAAAACGCGTATGTACCCGACCTTCATATTTATTCGTCTTAAGATCGTCGTCTATAATCTCTTTAATAAAATTTGATGTAGTAGGCGTTTCTTCTCTGCTCATAATCGTATTTCTCCAAAAGTGTATTTATAAATAATTAAGAAGCTTCTATTGTCCGTATTGCCCTTTCAAGCCTTTTCAACGTCTTTTCTTTTCCGATAATTTCCAGCAGTTCAAAGATTCCTGGACTTTTTGTGTCCCCTGTCATTGCAACACGAACAGGCTGTGCAAGATGTTTTAGCTTGATCTGATGTTTTTCTATTATCTTTACAAATACTTTTTCGAGTGCTTCTTTCCTGAAATCAGGTAGGTCAGACAAAGCTCCTTCCAGATCCTTAAGATAGGGAAGGCTCTTTTCATTCAGAAATTTTTCTTTTGATTTTTCCTCGTATTTTACCTCTTCTGCAATATAGTAGCTAAGTGTTTTTGCAAGTTCGACAAGCGTTTTTGAACGCTTTCTTAATGTTTCAACCGCTCTTTCTAGCCATTCCTTGTCAAGAGTCTCTTCTCCACTGATTATATGCTCCTTTTCGAGGAATGGTATTACAAGTTCAGTCAGTTGTTTTGACGATGTATTGATTATATACTGACTGTTTATCCAGTGCAGTTTTTCGGGGTTGAAGACAGCCGCAGATTTTCCTGCATTCTCGAGAGTGAACTTCTCTACCAACTCATCCTTCGAAAAGATTTCCTGGTCACCATATGACCAGCCAAGTCGCACGAGATAGTTTAAGAGCGCTTCGGGCAGGTAGCCCATCTCCCGATAGGCCTGAACAGAGGTTGCCCCATGTCTCTTGCTAAGCCTTGCTTTATCTGATCCGAGTATCATTGGAAGATGTGCAAAGTGAGGCACTTCGCAGCCAAGTGCTCTGTAGATATGAATCTGCTTCGGAGTATTGTTCAGATGGTCGTCACCGCGGATGACATGAGTAATGTTCATATCCATATCATCAACCACAACAACAAAATTATACGTTGGACTTTCATCTGAACGGAGGATTATAAAATCATCGAACATTGAATTCTCGTAAGTTACATTTCCCTTTATATCATCCTCGACAACTGTCGTACCGGCCTTAGGCATCTTGAATCTCACAACAGGGGTTACGCCAGCAACCGGCTCCTTCCTTTCCCGGCACCTGCCGTCATATTTCGACGTTTCTCCTGCTTTTATTGCAGCCTGTCTCTTCTGTTCGAGCTCGTCTGGAGAACAGTAACAGTAATACGCTTTATCTTCATCCAGCAATTTCCAAATATTGCTTTTGTATATATCAAGACGGTCCGTCTGTCTGTAGGGGCCTTCATCCCAGTCAAGACCAAGCCATTTCATCCCGTCAATGATCGCCTCTATATATTCATCAGTGGATCTCGTCCTGTCAGTGTCTTCAATGCGCAAAACGAACACGCCCTCGTTATGGCGTGCATAGAGCCAGTTATATATAGCTGTTCTTGCCCCTCCAATATGCAGATAACCTGTCGGGCTGGGCGCGAACCTGACTCTGACAGTTTCTTTCATGATAATTATCCCTTATCCATTATTTTATCAAGAGACCAGCATATCCTACCACATGTTCGTAATCACCGCTGACCTCTCCTGATGTAGTATATCTTATGAGCTCACACTCCTTTGCTCCTAAGAGTTTCGATGCAATGATCGTAGTAGTCGTAGGTATAAATCCACACATAGAGATGTGATTTTCCTTTATAGTAGTATAAAGACCTTCTGAATTAAGTTTCAATATCTCGTCTATAGCCTTCTTATCCTTTTCCACAGCAGACTCATGAGATTCATAGTGGGTCATATCTGTACTGGCAATGATTAAAGTCTCTTTATCGATAGCTTCTATTCCTTTATAAATAGCATTTCCCACATCTTCACAGATCTCGTAATCGCTTCGCATTAATGAAATAGGAACAATGGTAAAGTCTTCAATAAAATACTGGATAAAAGGTAATTGAACTTCGAGGGAGTGTTCTCTTACATGGCCCATAGAATCGTTCTTGAGATATCTTGATTGGTTAATTATTGCGTTTGCAAGTTCAGAATTAATCTTCACGTTGCCTGTGGGCATTTCCCATTCCCCATCAGCCATAACAGAAGCAGGGGCACCAATGCCTGTGTGGTTTGGGCCTATGATAACGATATTTTTGGGTAATTGGATCCTCGAGTAAACCTCGCCAGCAACCCCTCCTGAGTATATATAACCTGCATGAGGACAAACAGCAGCAATAACCTTTTCTTTCTTTACATCTTCAACTGTAAATTCTTTTATCTGTTTCCTTACTTCAGATCCATCATGCGGATAAAACTGTCCGGCTACTGCCGGCTTTCTTATCATTTTTTCACCCCCCCTAAATAAATAGAAAAATTATCCCTTTAACAATTTATGGATATGATCTTCAGCCCCTGTGATTTCAATCTCTTCTTGTTTTCCATCTCTCATATTTTTCAGTATTAAGGTACCCTTATTTATCTCATCATCCCCTAATATCATTACGTATTTCACATTATACTTATCTGCTTTTCGCATCTGGCTCTTAAGACTTTTAGGTTCATAATCCTTTTCAGAACTGATACCCCTGGACCTCAGTTTATCAAGGATTTTAAAGGCAACTTCTTCAGCCTTTTTCCCTAGGGATGCGATAAATACTGTTGGACCACTTTCAAGCATTTTTATATTGAGAACTGATACCAACCTCTCTAAACCAATAGCAAAACCAAAAGCAGGGGTAGGGGGACCGCCTACTTCTTCCACGAGATTATCGTACCTTCCTCCCCCAGCAATAGCATTCTGGGCACCCAATCCTTTGACCGTGATCTCAAAGGCAGTTCTTGTGTAATAATCAAGCCCTCTTACCAGATGGTCTTCTATCTTGTAATCTATTTTCAATTGGGAAAGAAGACGTAGGACCTCTTTAAAGTGTTCATAACAATCCTTGCATACAAATTCCCTAGTCGTAGGGGCATCAACCAGAGCCTTTTTACAATCATCCTCTTTGCAGTCGAGAATTCTTAAAGGGTTTCTTTTAAACCTGTTCTTACAGTTCTTACATAAACGATTAATCTTCTTCTCAAGAAAGAAAGTCAGGGCTTCTTTAAATTGGGGACGGCACTCTTTACATCCCAGGCTATTAATAAGAAGGCTTTTGTTTTCAATTTCTAACCTGTCCAGATATTGATCTAACATGGAGATAATCTCAGCATCCAAAGAGGGATTATCAGAACCAAGGGCTTCAACGTTAATTTGGTAAAACTGACGCTGCCTCCCTGCCTGGGGACGCTCATACCTGAACATCGGCCCTAAACAATAGACCTTTAGAACAGAAGGGTGTTTATAGAGTTTATGCTCTATATAAGCTCGCACTACAGAAGCCGTGGCTTCAGGCCTCAGGGTAATCTCTTCTCCTCCTTTATCAACAAAAGAATACATCTCCTTTTCAACGATATCTGTGGTCTCTCCTATACCTCTTGCAAAAAGAGCAGTGTTTTCAAAGATAGGGATTTTTATCTCTGAAAAACCATAGGTTTCAAATATATCCCTTGCCGCCATTTCAACAATTTGCCATTTTCTCACTTCGTGAGGCAGAATATCTTTAACCCCTCTAACAGCCCTGATCTCCATTTTCATTCCCTCAATTTTAATGATTCGCTGTGAAGGCAAGGTAATATCTCCCCCGCCTTTCCTAAATAGGTATCGTCCATAAAGTGCGAGATGGGTGTCCTGTCTATATTTATCTCTATGACATAGGCACCAGATTGTTTTGCAATTAATGGTAGAGAAGCTGCAGGCTCAACAATAGCAGAGGTCCCAATAACAAAAAAAAGTTCGCATCTTCTGATATTTTCCAAAGCCTTAGAAATAATACCCTCGGGGAGAGCTTCTCCAAACCAGACAACATCAGGCCGAAAGAGTGCACTGCACTCACAAAGGGGAGGAACGTTGTCTGATAATACCTCATGATTCAAAAAAGTCTTTTCTTCTTTTGTGCAGCGAACCCTCCAAATATTTCCATGGAGCTCCAAAATCTTTTGGCTTCCTGCTTTGGCGTGCAAACCATCCACGTTTTGTGTTATAAGACAAAAATCATTGAAGGTATTCTCCCATTCAGCAATGATGTTATGGGCCGGATTGGGCTTTATATCACGGATGATCTCTCGCCTCCAGCTGTACCACTCCCAGACAAGCTTCGGGTCTCTGGAAAAGGCAGAAGGGGTTGCAAGCTCCTCAGCCCTGAAGTTACGCCACAATCCATCTTTTCCCCTGAAGGTTGGAACACCGCTCTCTGCTGAGACTCCAGCACCTGTTAACACTGCTGCTGAGCGGGCTTTTTTAAAAGCATTTAATGTCTCTTCTTTTATTCTAATCTCAGTCTCCATGGAAACGAAAGTAACAAAAAGACAATGGGTTGTCAAATGGATTGTAACTCAGATCCATTTAATTAAATGTTTTAACGAAACATTCACTTCCGTTACTTATCACACGAATTGATCCATGTTTATCAGTGCGATAGATTTCAATATCCCTTTCTTTTAGCTTCTCGATAACATCTAAAGATGGGAGTCGAAACCAATTATATCGACCTAGAGAGATTATTGATATATCTGGATCTACTTCTCTTAAAAATTCTTCTATTGAGGAGGCTCTGCTCCCATGATGTGGTATTTTTAATATGTTAGCTTTTAAAGGATAAATATTAGCTAGAATATATTCTTCAGCTTTGTTTTGTATATCGCCTGCAAAAAGAATGCTAAATTTTCTATATATTAATTTAAAAACCAATGATCTATTATTTTCATCTTTTATCTTACTATTTATACTACTAAATTCATCTGATGGATGAAAAAATGTAATTTGAACCTCACCTAATTTATAGTGAAAAGGTGAAGAGATTCTCTTTATCTTTATTTCTTTTTTAAATGCTGCATCATTGAGTTCTCTATAAAAGTTGTAATTAGGATTGTCCTTATTGAGAAATATCTCCTTTACTTTTAGTGTATTTACTATGTCAACTAAGCCCTTCATATGATCAGGATGTGGATGAGTTGCAATCATAAGATCTATCTTCTTAACCCCATGATTCAATAAAAAGGGAAGAACAACCTTTTCTCCAATTTTAAAACCATTATTATATGCTCCACCGCCGTCAATCAATATGCTTTGGTGTGATGGGGTTCTGATAAAGGTTGATTCTCCTTGCCCTACATCAAGAAAGGTTACCATTAAGGAGTTATTACTATTTAAAATAAATTTTGATGAATAAAATAAGATTGATAATAACAGAAGTAAAGTAATAAGTACTCGTTTTAAAACTCTCTTTTTATAAAAAAATATAGTGAAAAGCGCTGTATAATATAATAAAAGAATTAATAAAGACGGTTTTGATATAAAGATATATGAAAAGGGTAAAGAAGAGAAGAACTTAGCAAGATAGAATATAATTGATGTGAAAATATTTATAGTCCAAGAAGTAAGTTTTATTAAAGGAGTATAGATTAATCCCAAAAATGATGAAAATAGAGCCAATGGAATTAAAAATGAGGCAAAAGGTAGAACAATAGAATTAGATAGGGGACTTACAAAAATTAGCTTATTAAAATATATTGCTATAATTGGTAGTACACTTAAGGAAGCTGCAAGAGATACAATTAAATATTGAAAAACCTTCTTCTTGATAAAGGAATAAAAGTTAAATTCTTCTTTTCTTATCTCGGTGTTATTATATAAAAAATTGGAAATACAAAAGGTAATTCCCAATACTGCTATAAAAGAAAGTTGAAATCCAATATCGTAGAAGGATAGGGGATTCCATATTAAAAGAATTATGACTGCCAGGGCCAAAATATTATAAAGGTCTCTGTGTCGGTCAAGGATTATAGCAAATAAATATGTATATATCATGATACCGGCCCTTAGGGTAGGTATCCTATTTCCTACCATGATTGCATATATAAATATAGGAAATATAGTAAAAAGAGCCGCAATCTTTCTAGAGTCATAATAAGTTATTCCTTTAGGGATAATTAGATATTGTATATAAAAGATCAATTTATATATTAAAAAGAACGAAGCGAATGCTATAAATCCCAGATGGAGACCAGATATGGCAAGGAGATGCGCAATGCCAGAGTTATTAAACATCTCTATTATATACCTGTCTAATAAACCCCTCTCTCCCCAGACAATTGCCTTTATGATTCCATTATTGGGAAAAGGTAAGTTAGTATCTATATTTTCTAGTACCTTATCTTTTATCTTAAAAAGGGTGTTGATAATTCCTGTCTCGGTTCTTTTTAAAACCTCAACCCTTGATCCTTTCGATACACCTCCAATAACATATATTCCCTGTCTCTGCATATAACTTTGGTAATTAAAAGTATTAAAATTTTGAAAACCTATAGGTGGATGTAGTCTTATCTTTTTAACTAAAACCTCGTCTTTATACTTTAAATTGACATAAGGTTCATAAATGGTTATTTTAACTTTTCCATTCACAATTTTTGTTTCTTCTCGAGAATATATCTTTTTTGCCTCTATGATAAATCTTGTCTTATCCAGTTTAAATTGAGGTGGTGAAATAATTACACCTTCAAGATTAACCTTTTTTTTATCATTAATAACATTAGAAATATGGTTGTTGGGAAAGGGAAAGGTATGTATATAAACACGAAACAGTCCGAATAAAATAAAAAAGATGGAAATAATAGTAATTGTAGATAGTTTTTTTCGTAAGATGATAGATAATAAAATTAGAAAAGAGAAAATTACAATTAAAAATATCGAATTTAATATGAATAAACCTATTATCAGACCAGCAATATAAGATATAGTTAAGATTACAAGAGGTCTTTTATTTAATAGATTATACAATGAGAGATTCTTTCTTTTTTAATATTAATACAAGGTTTGTAGTTTTTGGTATAATATAATAAATATTCATTATATCCTAATACAAGATAAATAATGGAAGAACAGAGATCCTTATCGCTTTATATTGGCATATTTCTGATATCAACGGCTACCTTAATCCTCGAGATCTCCCTTGTTAGGGTTATCTCCGTATCCCAATGGCATCATTTCGCCTATCTGGTGATTAGTATTGCTCTGCTTGGTCTTGGGGCAGGGGGCTCTTTCCTTTTTGTCTTTCCCAAGATATTAGATTTTCAAATCCAAAAAACACTCTCAATCATCTCTTTGTTATTCTGCATAAGTAACATACTGGGTTATTGTATCTTCAATACAATTCCTTTTGATCCCGTTCGCATTGCCTGGGATACGAATCAGTCTCTCTATATCCTGCTTTACTATCTATTTTTGAGCATACCGTTTTTTTTCTTTGGACTATGTCTCGCTATCCTATTTACGAAACTGCCGGAGAAATCAAGTAAACTCTACTTCTTTAACCTGACAGGCTCAGCCATAGGATGTCTTATCGTAACCCAGCTTTTTTCACCTCTAAAAGGGGAGGGGACGATTGTATTTGTTTCTCTTGTTGGAGGGGCTGCCTTCTTCGCTTTTTCTTATAATTTATCAAGAGCATATAAAGCCTTAGCTTTAGTAACAGTAGCTTTATTCTTAGCTCTTTTGGTCTTTCCTCCTCCCTTTCTTCAAATATCGATTTCTCCTTATAAAGCATTAAAATTATCCCTGACATATAAAAACGCTAAAATCTTGAATACCTATTGGAACTCTTTTTCAAGGGTCGATATTATAGGAAGCCCGGCAGTGAGGTTTGCTCCGGGATTAAGCCTAAAATACAACAAAGCTCTCCCGCCTCAGCTTGGTATTACAATAGATGGAGACAATCTCAACAGCATCACCTATTTTGACGGAAGTGAAAAGTGTCTAGCATTTACAGATTTTCTACCCTCTGCCCTGGTATATCATCTTAAAAAAGCAAAGAATCTATTAATAATCGGCTCAAATGGGGGTATAGATGTCCTTGGAGCACTGTGCCATAAAATCCCTTATATAGAGGCTTTAGAGCCTAACCCGCTTATCATCAATGCTGTCAAAGGGGAATATGCCGTGTTTTCTGGAAGAATATACCGCGATAAAAGAATAAATGTCATAAGTGAGGAGGGGAGAAGCTATATCAGGAAGACAAGAAAGAGATATGATATCATCAATATATCCCTATCTGATAACCCTTCAGCAGCCTCTACAGGCCTCTACAGCCTTAGGGAGAGTTATCTCTATACTGTAGAAGCATTTAAAGATTTTTACAACCACCTCACGCCAGAAGGGATTTTTACCGTTACCAGGTATCTTATTCCACCGCCAAAAGAAGGGGTGAGGCTAGTTTCCATTGCAAAAAGGGCATTGGAAGAACTCGGTATATCAAACCCTCAAAATCATATCTCTTTAATAAGGAGCTGGGGAACAATTACCTTTCTACTCAAAAAGGATGGTTTTGGTAGAAAGGATGTAAGCGTGATAAAAGATTTTTGTAAAAACAGGGGGTTTGATACGGTCTATTTTCCAGGAATAAAAAAAGAAGAGGTCAATATATTCAATAGGTTTTTAAAGCCTTACTACTTTGATTTAGTAGATAATCTCTTAAACAATAAAAATAAAGACGTCTTGAATAACTATATCTTTGATTTATCGCCAGTTACAGACGATAATCCCTTTTTCTTTCATTTTCTTAGATGGAACAAGATTCCTGAAACATATAGATTAATGGGTGAAAAATGGCAGCCTTTTTTTGAAGGAGGATATCTTTTACCCATAATCTTAGCCCAGGCCTTTTTAATTAGTATCTTATTGATATTTTTACCCATCTCTCTATCCAAAGGGATAAAATTTATCTCGAAGTTAAACATCTATACATCCATTTATTTTATCGCATTAGGTTTTGGGTTTATTTTTATTGAAATCATATTTTTAGAGAAATTTATTCTGTTTTTAGGCCATCCTGTATATTCCCTCTCTGTTATCCTCTTCTCTGTATTATTATTTTCAGGAATAGGGAGTTATCTGACAGACAAAGGTTTTGTGAGCCGAAATAATCTTCTATTAGAGATCAAGAATTCATTGATTTTAAGAATAACTACATTAATAGCATTTATTTTTATCTATTGGCTTTTATTGCCTACCGTTCTCAGGTTCTTTTTGGGCAGCAGTTTTTTTATGAAACCGATCATTACAATTCTTATCATAGCACCAATAGGGCTTTTTATGGGAATGCCCTTTCCTTTAGGTATCCGGATAACGGGCCTTTTAAATAAAGAAATCATTCCTCTGGCTTTTTGCCTGAATGGAGTATCGTCAATCTTGGGCTCGATCTTATCTATGATTTTGGCAATTTTTCTCGGATTTCAATGGCTTTTATTACTCTCAGCTCTTATATATTCCTTAGCTCTTCTTTCTATCTTAAAGATGCAGGGATAAAAAATCTATTAAGACCTTTTATATCTATTTACTGAAAAATTGAAATATGATAGATTTCAGTATCTTTTAACTTAACAGAGGTTTCTTATGGCTGAGTCTACACCAATGATGCGACAATATCTTGATATAAAGAGCAAGCATAAAGACGCTATCCTTTTTTTTAGAATGGGTGATTTCTATGAAATGTTCTTTGAAGACGCTAAGATAGCATCAAAAGTATTAGAAATTACTTTAACATCAAGAAACAAAGAAAAGGATAAATCTGTGCCTATGTGTGGTGTGCCATGCCACGCATCTGAGTCTTATATTGCACGTTTAATTAATGCGGGATATAAAGTAGCCATCTGCGAACAGATAGAAGACCCTAAAAAAGCAAAAGGAATAGTGAAGAGAAATGTTATACGTATTGTTACGCCTGGAACGATATTAAATTCTCCTCTGGTTGGATCTAAAGAAAATCAGTATCTCGCATCATTCGTTTTCTGTGAAGAAAAAGTAATTGGCTTTGCAATTACTGACATATCTACTGGAGAATTTTTTATTACTGAGTTAGATGGAACTTCTCCCTTTCAAAAATTAAAGGATGAGCTTTCACGCTGGAATCCAAGAGAATTATTAATACCAAATAATATATCTGACAATGAAGAGATATCTGACTATATAAAAACCCTTGATATTTCAATTAATCCTTATGATGATTGGGTCTTTTCCTATGATCATGCCTATAGATTGTTTTTAGACTATTTTAAGGTTAACTCCCTCGACGGCTATGGCTGTGAATCAAGAAGGGTGGCCGTTCAGGCTGGAGGAGCGATATTGCAATATCTGCAAGAAACTCAAAAAACATCCCTAGCACACATCAATAAATTAACTTATTACAACACAGAAAATTATATGATTATTGATCCATCTACCCAAAGGAATCTCGAACTCTTAAAAAGCTTGGGAGATGAATCAAAAAAAGGGTCTCTTTTAGACATTCTTGATCTCACCATCACGCCAATGGGCGGAAGAAAAATAAAAAAATGGATATTAAGACCCCTTTTAAACGCATCAGAAATCAGAAAAAGACAGGATGTTGTGGATGAATTTTTATCGAATACGATTCTGAGAGGTGAAGTAAGAGAAGCCTTAAAGGAGGTTTATGATCTGGAGAGGTTAGCAGGTCGAATATCTCTATCAGCAGCCAATGCAAGAGACCTCTCGGCATTAAAAAAATCTGTTCTTGTTCTTCCACGACTGAATGAGTTGATAAACCAATCGTCTTCTCCTCTTTTAAATGACTTATTAAGCAAATGGGATAACCTGCAAGATATTGGTGAACTGATTGAGCGATCTATACAGGAAAATCCTCCATATTCTATAAACGAAGGGGGAATGATCAAAGAGGGGTTTAACAGCAAACTGGATGAGTTAAGAAAAATTACAAAAGCTGGTAAGGATTGGATTTCAAATTTTGAGGCTCAAGAGAAGAAAAAGACAGGCATTAATAGTCTGAGGGTTGGCTATAACAAGGTCTTTGGTTACTACATTGAGGTCACTAAGAAAAATATCCCTCTGATCCCGCCAGATTACATCAGAAAGCAGACCTTAGTGAATGCCGAGAGATACATTACTCCAGAACTCAAAGAGTATGAAATAAAAGTACTCAATGCACAGGAAGAGATTTGTGTTTTGGAGTATAACATCTTTCAGGAGATCAGGGAATCCATAATTAAAGAAGTTAATAGAATTCAAAAAATTGCTGGTATCATCTCAACAATAGATGTCTTAGCATCATTTGCAGAAGCATCATCACTTTATAACTACGTTAAACCAAAGATTAATGAGAACGATGTTATACACATTGCTGAAGGGAGACACCCTGTCTTGGAACAGATAGATGTTAATAATAAGTTTGTCCCTAATGATGCGCTTATAGATTGTGAGAACAATCAAATATTAATCATAACAGGTCCCAACATGGCTGGAAAATCTACTTATCTAAGGCAGGTGGCTTTAATAGTCCTCATGGCACAAACAGGATCTTTTGTTCCTGCAAAACAGGCTGAAATTGGTATGGTAGACAGGATTTTTACAAGGGTAGGGGCTCAAGACTTTCTGACAAGAGGCCAGAGCACATTTATGGTTGAAATGAATGAAGCAGCAAATATACTCAATAATGCTACTAAAAAGAGTCTAATAATCCTCGATGAGATAGGAAGGGGAACCAGTACTTTTGATGGAATAAGTATTGCGTGGTCAATTGTGGAATATATACATGATAAATTAGAAGCAAAAACACTCTTTGCTACTCATTACCATGAGCTAGCAGACTTATCTTTAGTGCTAAAAAAGATAAGAAATTATAACTTTGCAGTTAAAGAATGGAACAATGAAATTATCTTCTTACGAAGAATTGTTCCAGGAAGTACAGATAGGAGCTATGGTATTCAGGTAGCAAGGCTGGCCGGTATTCCTAAAGAAATTTTAGAGAGGGCCAAAGAAGTCCTATGTAACCTTGAAAACACAGAGCTTGATAATAAGGGAAAACCCAAAATCAGCTATAAAAAAAGGGGAAATCAGGAGGAGATGGGCGAGCAGTTTTCTCTTTTTGCAAAAAGGGTGGATGTTTTAATGGAAGAGATAAAAAGGATTGATATCAACAACACAACACCGATGGAGGCAATAAAAATCCTTCATAAAATATCATTACTGGCCAAAGATAAATAAGAAATAATTTTAATTCATTTTTGTCTTGATTTTAAAATCGATTTAAAATATATTTGAAAACTTCGTTTTAACACTTAATTAATAAACTGGAGAATAAGAAATGGGGATGACAATATCCGAAAAAATACTAGCGGCTCATTCTGATAAACAAGAGGTAAGACCTTGTGAGTTAATTAATGTCAAGTTAGACATTACTCTTGGAAATGATATCACTGCTCCTTTAGCTATTAAAGAATTTGAAAAGGCCGGTGCAAAAAAGGTATTTAATAAAGAGAGAATTATATTTGTCCTTGATCATTTCACACCCAATAAGGATATCAATTCAGCTATACAGTGCAAGATGGTTAGAGAATTTGCAAAAAAACACGAGCTTATCAACCTCTATGAAGGGGGTGAGGTAGGCATTGAACATGCCCTTTTACCAGAAAAAGGTCTGGTTCTTCCAGGAGATATAGTCATTGGTGCAGATTCTCATACATGTACGTATGGAGCCTTAGGTGCTTTTTCTACAGGAATAGGGAGTACAGACCTAGCAGCTGCCATGATTACTGGGGAAACCTGGTTTAAGGTTCCTGAATCTATAAAATTTATATTTAACGGAAAGCTAAAAAAGTGGGTCTCTGGAAAAGATTTGATTCTTTATACTATTGGGAAGATTGGGGTTGATGGTGCTTTGTATAAATCCATGGAGTTTACAGGAGATATCATTACGTCAATGCCCATGGAAGGAAGATTCACGATGACAAATATGGCTGTTGAGGCTGGCGCAAAGAACGGTATTATTGAACCAAATGAAATAACCCTCGAATATGTTAAGAACAGGGCGAAAAGGAAATTCAAGATATACCAGAGCGACTCTGATGCAAACTACTCTAAGGTCTATGAGTTTAAAGGGGAAGATATAGAACCCCAGGTTGCTTTTCCCCACCTTCCTGAAAATACAAAACCGATCAATGAGGTAGGAGATATTCCGATTGATCAGGCAGTAATCGGTTCTTGCACGAATGGATGGCTCTCCGATTTAGAAGAAGCAGCAAAAGTTTTAAAAGGACAGAAAGTGAATAGCAATGTCCGGTTAATCATCATTCCTGCTACTCCAGAGATCTATCGTCAGGCAATGAAAAAGGGACTCTTTGATATTTTTTTGGATGCCAAGGCGATTATCAGCCCTCCCACATGTGGCCCATGTCTTGGAGGACATATGGGAGTTTTGGCTGAAGGAGAGAGGGCTATTGCTACTACAAACAGAAATTTTGTGGGCAGGATGGGACATCCCAAGAGCGAAGTCTATCTTTCTAATCCAGCAGTTGCCGCGGCATCTGCTGTTATGGGAAGAATAGCTAGCCCAGAAGAAGTTGTCAATAAATAACAGGAGGTCAGGGTGCAAATAAAAGGAAAAGCATGGAAGTTTGGTTCAAATATCGATACAGATGTAATCATCCCGGCAAGGTATTTAAATACATCTGATCCGTCTGAACTCGCGAAACACTGCATGGAGAACATAGATAAGGATTTCGTAAAAAATATAGAAAAGGGAGATATCATTGTTGCTGGCAAGAATTTTGGCTGTGGTTCCTCCAGAGAACATGCCCCTGTTTCAATAAAAGCTGCAGGGATATCATGTGTTATCGCGAAAACCTTTGCGAGAATTTTTTATAGAAACGCCATCAATACAGGTCTTCTCATCATTGAGTGTCCTGAAGCTTCAGACAAGATTGAAAGAGGGGATATCGTGAGAATCAATATTCAGGCAGGGAAGATTGAGAATTTGACAAAAAAAGAAGAATATTTGACAACGCCCTTTCCACCTTTTATGCAGAAATTGATTGCGTCAGGTGGCTTGATGCCTTATGTATCTATAAAAGAAGGTCTAGAAAAGGAGAAAAAATGACCTATAAGATTGTTGTTTTGCCAGGAGATGGAATTGGAAAAGATGTAACAAAAGAAGCAGTAAATATATTAAAAATCATTGAAAAAAAATATTCGATCAATTTTGAATTTACCGAACACCTTATCGGTGGGGCTGCCATTGATAAAACAGGAGTCCCACTGACTGATGAAACGCTTTCAGCTTGCGAAGATAGTGATGGGGTTCTCATGGGAGCGGTAGGTGGACCAAAATGGGATCAGCTAGATTACTCTATACGTCCTGAAAAAGGGTTACTGAAGCTTCGAAAGGAACTAGACCTGTTTGCAAATTTAAGGCCAGCTAAACTCTACTCAACGCTCATGGAGGCTTCTCCTTTAAAGAACGAGATTATCCAAGGGCTGGATATTTTGATTGTGAGAGAACTCACAGGAGATATCTATTTTGGAGAACCTAGAGGAGTGGAGAAGAAAAACGGGAAAGAAAGAGGTTTTAACACCATGGTATATTTCGATTATGAAATTGAGAGGATTGCAAGGCTTTCTTTTGAGTTGGCTTCGAAAAGGGACAAAAAACTGACCTCTGTAGATAAGGCAAATGTCCTCGATACAAGTGTATTATGGAGAAAGGTTGTTAACGAAGTTGGAAAAGAGTTTCCTGATATAGAACTTAACCACCTCTATGTTGATAACTGTGCTATGCAGTTAATAAGAGAACCAAAACAGTTTGATGTTATTGTTACCGGAAACATCTTTGGAGATATCTTGAGTGATGAGGCCTCAATGCTTACAGGTTCAATAGGCATGCTTCCCTCTGCAAGTATTGGAGGAAAGGTAGGGGTATATGAGCCTGTTCACGGAAGCGCTCCAGACATAGAAGGTAAGGATATTGCCAATCCCATTGCATCCATTACCTCTGCAGCAATGATGCTCAGATATACATTAGACCAGAAAGAAGCAGCTAATGATATCGAGAATGCTGTAGAAAGGGTTTTAGAAAAGGGCTATAGAACAAAGGATATATTTAAAGAAGGGGATAATTTGGTCGGAACCAGAGAAATGAGTTCCCTTATTTCAGAAGAACTGGAGAAATAATAAAGGAGATGAAATAACAATGAAAGAAAGAAAAGAATACAATGTAGCTGTAGTAGGGGCAACAGGAGTTGTCGGAAACGAGATGATATCTATACTTGAAGAAAGAAAGTTTCCAGTAAAGAACTTAAGGCTCCTTGCATCCGAAAGGTCGGAAGGTAAAAGCCTTGAATTTAAAGGCCAAAAATTTATAGTCAAGACACTTACAAAAGATTCATTTTCAGACATAGATATTGCACTCTTTTCTGCTGGTGGGTCTCGAAGTGAAGAGTTTGCACCAGCAGCAGTTAAGGCAGGGGCAGTAGTTGTAGATAATACAAGCGCCTTTAGAATGGATCCTGAGGTTCCTCTTGTCGTTCCGGAAGTTAACTCTCACGCCATTTCTAAACACAAAGGGATTATCGCTAATCCTAACTGCTCTACGATTCAAATGGTAGTTGCTTTAAAACCCATTCATGACATTGCAAAGATAAAACGAGTGGTTGTTTCCACTTATCAGGCTGTCTCAGGAACAGGAAAGAAGGCTATAGATGAATTGTCGACACAAACCAGAGCAATTTTCAATCTTCAAGAAGTAATATGTAATGTGTATCCTCATCAGATAGCCTTTAACTGCCTCCCTCACATCGATGTTTTTTTTGATAGTGGATATACTAAAGAAGAGATCAAGATGGTTAATGAGACAAAGAAAATTATGGAGGATGATTCGATTGCAGTAACCGCCACTACGGTTAGGGTTCCTGTTTTTCATAGCCATTCAGAATCAATAAATATCGAAACTGAGAAAAAAATAACTGCAGAAGAAGCAAGGGAGGCTCTATCTAAGGCTCCAGGAATCAAGGTCATCGATAACCCTAAAAACTTAGAATATCCCTTGGCTATAGATGCTGCTGGGAAAGATGAGGTTTTCGTTGGTCGAATCAGAGAAGATGAGTCAATAGAAAAAGGATTAAATCTATGGGTAGTTTCTGATAATCTCAGAAAGGGCGCTGCCCTTAATGCCATACAGATAGCCGAGGTAATAATTAGAGATGGCCTCTTATAATTTTTTGGAGAACTTTAAATGTCAAGAGCCAAAATTGGTGTGATAGGCGGAAGCGGCCTCTATAAGATGGAAGGTTTAGAGGTTATTGAGAAAAAAAACCTAAGCACCCCCTTCGGTGATCCATCAGACAGCTTTATTATTGGTTCCTTAGATGGAGCAGATGTTGTTTTCCTCCCAAGACACGGCACTGGTCATAGAATATTGCCATCTGAGCTGAACTTTCGTGCAAATATATACGGTATGAAAGAATTAGGAGCAGAGTGGATAATATCCGTAAGCGCGGTAGGTAGCATGAAAGAAAATCTCTATCCTGGAGATATAGTCATTCCCGACCAGTTTTTTGACAGAACAAAAAAAAGAATCAACACATTTTTTGGAGACGGGGTTGTTGCTCATGTCCCCTTTGCTGACCCAGTTTGCCCTGATCTTAGCTCTATCTTATTTAAAGCAGGAGAGAAGATAGGGGCTAAAATCCATAAAGGAGGGACGTATCTTTGTATTGAAGGTCCCCAGTTTTCTACAAGGGCTGAGTCAAAAACCTATCGAGCCTGGGGTGTAGATATCATAGGAATGACGAATATACCTGAGGCAAAGCTAGCTAGAGAAGCAGAAATCTGCTATGCAACTGTTGCCCTTGTTACCGACTTTGATTGTTGGCACGAATCCGAAGAAGATGTAAAGATTGATGCGGTATTGGAGATTATGAACAAAAACATTAACACGGCAAAGTCCATTATTAAAAAGGCCGTCAAAATGATTTCTGATAAGAGAACATGTATTTGTTCTGAAGCATTAAAACACACAATCCTCACTTCAAAAGAATCCATCCCTGAAAAAACTAAAAAGAATTTAGAAATCATCATAGGTAAATATATTTAAGGGTTATTTTAACTATGGGGAAAAAATCTCAAGATTTGTTTCATATTGCCCAGAGATACATACCAGGAGGCGTTAACAGCCCTGTTCGGTCTTTTAAGGCAGTGGGAGGGACACCTCTATTTATCGAAAGAGGCTTTGGCTCTAAGATATATGATATCGATGGAAACGAATATATCGACTATGTTGGTTCTTGGGGACCAATGATTCTTGGTCATGCCCATCCAGAAGTTATCTCTGCCATTAAGGAAGTCTCTGATAAAGGAACGAGTTTTGGAGCTCCGACTCATTTAGAGGTGAAAATGGCTAAGATGATTATCGAAGCTGTTCCCTCAATCGATATGGTTCGGTTAGTAAATTCAGGTACAGAAACCACGATGAGCGCTATTCGGTTGGCTCGGGGTTTCACAAAGAGAGATAAGATTATAAAATTCAATGGGTGTTATCATGGACATGCAGATAACCTATTAGTACAAGCAGGTTCTGGCGCATCTACTTTTGGGATTCCAGACAGCTCAGGTGTTCCTCAGGATTTGGTCAAGAGCACCATATCTCTACCTTATAATAATATTGAAATTCTAAAAGATGTGTTAGAAAAGATAGGAAAAGATGTTGCATGCATTATTGTTGAACCTATTGCTGGAAACATGGGTGTCATTCCTCCAAAGAAGGACTTTCTCCAAGGACTGAGAAAATTGACCAAAGATTATGATATCGTATTCATCTTTGACGAGGTGATAACGGGATTTAGAGTATCCTACGGTGGAGCACAGGAGTTTTATAATGTCATGCCTGATTTAACATGCCTTGGAAAAATCATAGGAGGGGGTCTACCTGTTGGAGCCTATGGTGGAAGAAAAGATATCATGGAGCATATCTCACCATTGGGCCCTGTTTACCAAGCAGGAACCCTTTCAGGAAATCCCATTGCGATTACTGCTGGTCTTAAAACATTAAAGATCTTATCAAGCAATAAAGAGATATATAATGAATTGGATAAAAAGGCAGAAGTCCTCTGTAAAGGCATGAGTGAAAATTCAAAAAAGGTAGGGATTCCTGCATATTTTACAAGAGTCGGATCGATGTTTTGCATGTTTTTCAATAAAGAAGAGGTGTTTGATTATGAGGCAGCCAAGAAGTCTGACACAAGACGCTTTGCAAAATATTTTCATTCAATGCTAGATCAGGGGGTAAGTATCGCTCCTTCACAATTTGAAGCGGGATTTGTCTCTACGGCCCACTCATATCAAGATATAGAAAAAACCCTCTCTGCAAACCTCACTGCGCTAAAATCTCTTTAGAAGCTTTTTTAAAAAACGGGTTGAATAATTCTAAGAAAAGATATAATATAATTTTTTAAATAAAAATAAATTAGAAAGGTGGCTTATGTCAAAAGTTACAGAAGTTATCGGAAGAGAAATCATTGACTCTCGCGGCAATCCTACAATTGAAGTTGATGTAATTTTAGAAAATGGAATACTGGGAAGGGCTTCAGTTCCTTCAGGGGCATCCACTGGTGAGAGAGAAGCCATTGAATTAAGAGATGGGGATAAAAAACGCTATCTCGGTAAAGGCGTTAAAAAAGCTGTTGAAAATATAAACAACAAGATAGCTGAAGAGATGGTTGGGCTCGATCCTGCAGATCAGGTCTTTATAGACAATCTCCTTTTAAGCTTAGATGGTACAGAGAACAAATCAAATTTAGGTGCCAATGCCATTTTGGGGGTATCGCTGGCAATTGCTAAGTCAGCAGCCCAGGACTTGGGGCTACCTCTCTATCAATACATAGGAGGAGCCAACGCAAAAGAGCTTCCTGTGCCTATGATGAATATTCTCAATGGGGGTTCCCATGCTGACAATAATCTTGATCTCCAAGAATATATGATAATGCCATTAGGGGCAGAGAGCTTATCAGAAGCTGTGAGAATGGGCTCAGAGGTATTTCATAACCTAAAGAAGGTTCTTTCAGAAAAAAAATATAATACCGCTGTAGGAGATGAAGGAGGTTTTGCACCTAATCTTCGTTCAAACGAAGAGGCTTTTGGATTAATTCTAAAAGGAATTGAGAAGTCGGGATATAAACCAGGAGAAGACATCTATCTAGCAATAGACGCTGCTGCGAGTGAATTCTATAAAGATGGAGAATATATCTTGTCTGCAGAAAAAAAACCTAAAAAGTCATCTGAAGAAATGATAGAATTTTATAAAGGCATGATAAAAAAATATCCAATTATTTCCGTAGAAGACGGGCTTGCTGAGAATGATTGGGATGGGTGGAAGTTATTAACTCAGGAACTTGGTAAAAAGATTCAGATTGTTGGAGATGATATCTTTGTAACCAATACAAAGATATTTCAAGAGGGTATTAAGAAAGGTATTGCAAACTCGATATTAATTAAATTAAATCAGATTGGAACGCTGACCGAAACTTTAGATGCTATAGAGATGGCTAAAAGAAACGGATATACTGCTGTAGTATCACACAGGTCAGGAGAAACAGAAGATGTTACCATTGCCGATGTGGCAGTGGCTTATAATACAGGTCAGATTAAAACAGGCTCCCTTTCTCGGACTGATAGGGTTTCTAAATATAATCAATTAATAAGAATAGAGGAGGAACTCGGAGATATAGCCATATTTAAAGGTAAAGGGGTATTTTACAATATTCAATAAATTATCTAATTTTCCAAAATGGATAATAGAAAAAAAAATAACAAAAGATTTAACATTCCTTTCATTTTAACCCTTTGCTTTTTTTTATCTCTTATCTATGTCTCTATATTTGGTTCACAAGGTATAATGAAGGTTTTTCAGATGAATAATAGGGTGGATGCTATGAAGAAGGAGATTCAGCTGTTAGAAAAAGAGAATAATAGGATTAGAAAAGAGATTCATCAACTAAAAACAGATCCCTATTACATAGAAAAGCTTGCCAGAGAAGAGCTTGGGCTTGTAAAACCAAAGGAAAAGGTTTACGAATTTGTTGACGAAAAGGAAGATGAAAAGAAACCTAAAAGAGACATAAAAATTCCTTGACAACCATTTGATAATAAAATAATATCAATCGTTTAGAATTATCGCGGGGTGGAGCAGTCTGGTAGCTCGTTGGGCTCATAACCCAAAGGTCGCTGGTTCGAATCCAGCCCCCGCTACCAATAAAATCAATGGCTTGCTGATATCGGTAGGCCATTTTTTTGTCATTTTCTAACACTTTTCTAACAAAGTAATTAAAAATAGCAAAAAATAACGGGAAATAATTTTTAATATTTTTTTCATAAATATCTATTTTAATTATAGTTAGCCCTGTTATCTCTTGTTTCCTTAACCTTGAGTATGACTCATATCATTTCACTCTGCTAAACTCATTCAAACTACCTTAAATTATCATATTAAAGTTATAAAGAAGTTTGCCGATAAATAGTTGTAAGACTATGTTTAATTTTTAAAATTTGTCATTTATAAACGATGAAGACAATAGGACAAAAAGAGAGACGTAGAGCACCGAGAATAACTTTACGTTCAGCTTTTATAGATGTATATCCTATAAATGGTGAGCATAAAACAGAGCTCAGAGGAAAAATCTGTGATGTTTCTGCTGTAGGAGCAAAATTTATCTCTAGCAAGCCCTATATGAAGGATTCAGAAATTTATGTTGGTCTTTTGTTACCGAGTATTAATACTGTAATAAATATTTCTGGCAGAGTAGTTCGGTGCGAAAAGAAAAGTAGTGAGGAGTATCACATTGCTATAGAATTTAAGGAAGATCGCTATCAACAGTCTCTCATAGAAGAATACATAAGAATTATGAAATCGTGGGATAAACAATGGGAAAGACATTAAAATTAGTTTATTCTCTCACCAGTTTGATAAATTAATTTTTCAATCCTTCTTTCCTTTTTTTAATTCCCTTTTTTTATATATTAAGACAGAACATAGACAAAAGATCAAAGGTGCTTTTATTATCTTTAGATAATCTATTATTTCTTTAAACAAAAAGCCCCAGATATTTCTATCATGGGACTTTAGGAGGGGTAGGAAAAGAAATTAAAAAAACTTTCTTTCCTATTTAAAATAATAATATTCTTTTTTTAAATTACAAACTTGATATGCCATAGAAGAATCCAATATTATTCTTTGTCTCCAACAAGAGGTAAAACCTTATCAATTCTAAAATAGACAAGATATCTTGTCGTATCTTTATATTCTTTGTAATCCTTTCTTCTTCTAAGAGTATCGATAAATTCGCTATTCTTCTCCTCTCTAATTTTTGTGAGATAAAGCCTTTTGCCTATGTATTTATCCCCCCCTTCCATAAAAAGGTATGCGGCATGAGGGTTTGACTGGAGATTCTTATGGGTCAAGCGCTCAAGCATGATAAAAGCAATAGTCTCTTCATCAATAAAATGAGGCCTTGCATAAACCGCAGCATCCACTCTTCCATCTGAATCTGCTGTAGCGATTACGCCAAGACCTTTTTTATTTTCAAAATATTCGCTAAGCTTCATTGTTATTTCTCCATAAAAAGTTTATTTATTCAAATATATATTGCTTTTTGGATAAAAACAAATGAGAAATAAATAAAAGAAAATTCTATTATCCTACATTCTATTGTTCTCTAATGGATTTAGCAATTCCATTAAGCGTTCCTTTTAATATCAACTTGTGTATTGGGTAAAGAGGATACCAATAAAGTAATCCGAGAATGCCTATAGGATCAAAGATTAATGTCTGCCAAATAATCGAACCGGTTTTATCCTTTTCGACTTCAAATTGCAGCCAGCCTCGTCCAGGAAGCTTCATTTCGGCATTTAATCTGAGAAGGCGATTCTGTCGATTGCTTCAACACGCCAAAAATCAACAGTATCACCAAGTAATAAAGATTTTGGATTGCGGCGCCCCCGCCTTGTTCCAACACCCCCTAAAATCTGATCTAAAAATCCTCTCAGATACCAGAGCCAGTTATATTTATACCAACCAGATGTACCTCCGACTTAATCGGTCTGAAAGCATCAGATGGAGGATAAGGAACCTTTATTTCATACGAGGCCGGTTGACGACTCCAGATCCAAACCCAGGAAGGAGGTCCTGATCAAAAATTTTTAGATTAAGTCAGAACTTATTATCCATTCCACGGCTGGAGGTACTTCTTGTTGCGGAAAATCATGATTTGGGTTGAAATTTTTATATTTATTTTTTACAAAGTTAAAAATCTTTTTGTCTGCATTTTTTCGATCACTATCGTTTTCAAGATTGTGGTCCTCAATTGTTTCTCGAGGGATTATGATTTTGATTGGCCGGGAGCGCTTGTGTTTACGATCTGGGTCACTGCCAAGATACCAGCACACCTTAATAATAATAGCATCTTCAGTTGTTTCTTCGCTTAAGAAATCTGCATCTGGAGGAAATATAGGTTTTAGCAACTGAGTATAATGATTGATTAATGAATCATACATGATATGGTTTCCTGAAAGATTAAAATTTTATGTAAAGGTTTTTGTTTAAACAAAAATATTAAAAGATAATGGCTTTATAAATCTTTTGGTAACACCCTGTCAAGACTTCCCATTGCAAAAACTCATTTTTTTCTTATTATTATATAATTTATAATATATTATAGTTACTAATGAAGGATAGGAGGATATAGAAATGTCAGATGATTTTAGCGAACAAGATAAAGTAAAATGTCTCCTTTGGTGTAATCGTCATTGTTGTCTATGCGGAAAAGCCTGCGGAGCGAATATTGAAATCGCACATATTGAAAAAGGATCTGCTGATATTGATAATGCTATACCACTATGTTTTGAGTGTCACAGTGAAATTGGTAGATATAATAAAGAGCATCCTCTAGGCAATAAATATCGGCCAAAAGAGCTTAAAGCACGTCGAGATCAAATCTATGAGGAACAAACTCGCCATCTTGTTCCTCCGATCCATTATAAAATTACTCAGGTGCTGCCTAATAACCAGAGACGTCGTTTGCCCGATGTTGGCTTTAAAATTTGGCATATGGGGGATTCCCTACCTGTAAATGTCTTAGTTAATGCTCAAATACTATTAGGAAATAAAGACTTAGGTTGGCCAGAAACTGAAGAATATTATTCTGGAAAGAAGAAATGGAATTTAAACCCACGTTTTCTTATTCGAGGGCATTTTAGCGTTCCAAAAGAAGCTGTTGTGAGTTCTGAGCGCTTAGAGATAAAAGTAAAAGTTACGATTATTGACCAGTATGAGAGACATCATCAGTTATTACCTGTTGGATGGATCTATACAAGAGATAAAAAAGTAGAAGATTGGTATTTAGAACCATGAAAGGATTTTAGTGCCGACTACAAGGGAAAACTGGCCAACTAGCCACTTTTGCCATTTGATTTGATAAACTACAATCTTTTGCCATTGACATATTTATTTTTTCCTTTCAGAAAGACAAACCAAATAAATATTTTGCGATGATGATGTGTTGGCTAAAAAACCTTCAATAACACTATATATTCCATAAAATAATAATGCGGAGGATATATGTCAACTCAAATTTAGGAATAGGGGGCATAATAGATAATAAGCCTGAGTTTGAAATTAATCGAAAATTTAAAGTAGTTTTTTCAGTTCCAAAAAAGCTTTATGTTTAAAAAACTCTTTTTCTTGACATATTTTTTTTCTGTAATAAAATGTCAATAAATCAATATTTTATCAGCGTTTAGAATTCGGTTTATGAAGTCTTTAAAAAACATTTTATTGTTGTTTTTCTCCATCTTTTTCTTGCTAATTACTGTTCCCTCAAATGCTGATCTCTCACCAGAGAAGACTTATGAGATTGCTAAAAGGAGATATCACAAACTGATGACCTCATCTCCTATAGAAAAGATAAATAGACAGAGTTGGGATCGTACAATAGGTCTATTTAAAGAAGTTTTTAATAAAAATCCTAGAGGTTCTTTAGCTGATGATTCTCTATTCTCAATTGGAAGTCTTTACGCAGAGCTTTATAGAAGAGCTGGAAACAAGGATGACTTAAAGAATGCAGTAAAATACTATCAAAAGGTCTACCAAGAATTTCCTAAAAGCAACCTATCAGATGATTCCCTTTTTTTGATAGGAGAAGCATTTTTTCTTTATGAAAAGGACTATTCCAGTGCTGATTCAGCTTATAGAAAGATAGTAAATAATTATCCTAAAGGGGATAAATATACCTCAGCAAAAATAAGATTAAGAGAGATTAAGCAGTTCTATTCAAATAAAGCTTCTTTAGAGAAAAAAGAGGGATTGAGCCAAATAAAAGGTGTTCGTCATTGGTCAAACCCAAAATATACTCGAATCGTCATTGATTTAGATAACAAAGTTACCTATAAAGAATCTCAACTGAAGAACCCAGACAGAATCTACCTTGATCTCTTAAATACAAGATTAGGACCAGAAGTAAAAAAACATTTCATAAAAATCGGAGACAGCCTTTTAAAAAGCATAAGATTAAGTCACCATACAGCAGAGATAACCAGGGTAGTTATAGATATTAATAATATAAATAGATATAAAATCTTTGTTCTCGAGAATCCTTTTAGAATAGTCATTGATGTTAAAGGAGGCTGTGTTAAGGATGAGGTAGTTACTGAAAAGAGAAAAGAAGAGGATGCTCTCCCTAGAAAGAAAAGAGAAGAATTGACAGTAAAACATTATATAAAGACAATTGTTATTGATCCCGGGCACGGAGGTAAAGATCCTGGGGCTATTGGATATAATGGTCTTGAGGAAAAAACAGTTGTTTTAGATATTGCTAAGAGACTGAAAAAAATAATGAGAAAAAAAACGAACTATAAAGTTATCTTAACAAGAGAAAAAGATGTTTATCTTTCATTAGAAGAAAGAACAGCTATTGCAAATACTTTAAATGCTGACCTATTTATTTCTTTACATGCTAATGCCAGCAGAAGAAGGGGCGCTATGGGTGTTGAGTCCTATTTTCTTGACTATACTTTTAATGAAGAAGTCCTAGAGATTGCTTCCAGAGAAAATAACGCTCCTTTTTTATTGAAGGATGACCTTCAAGCAATTTTGTATGATCTTAAAAAAACCAATTATTATAATGAATCTATTCTCTTGGCAAATCATGTTCAAGAGTCATTGATTTTGAGTCTTGATTCTAATTATCGAAAATTGAAAAATCGAGGCGCTAAAGCGGCCCCTTTTTATGTTCTATTTGGCGCAGAAATGCCGAGTGTTCTTATAGAGACTCTCTTCATAAGCAATAGAAAAGAAGAGAAAATGTTGAGGAACGAGAGATATAAGCAGCGTATAGCAGAAGCCATATTTATAGGTATCCAGAATTATATGAGTGAAACTAAGAAAGATTTACGAGCAGCAAGGTAAAAATTATTCCTGATTAAAACCCTCTTTGAAATTATGAAAAAAAACAAAAAAGAAATTCCTGTAGTAGCTATAGTCGGAAGACCTAATGTTGGTAAATCGGCTCTATTTAATAAGATTATTGGTCAAAGAAAGGCCATTGTCAATGATACTGAAGGACTTACTAGAGATAGAAACTACAATAGAGCCTCTTTTGAGGGAAAAGATTTTATTTTAATAGATACAGGAGGTTTTGAGCCTGTCTCGAAAGATAATATCTTGATGCAAGTTAAAGAACAGGCTCAATTAGCAATTGATGAATCTGATATTATCATATTTCTCTGCGATGGTAAAACAGGAATCACAAATGATGACATAGAGATTTTTAATTTTCTTAGAAAAACTGAGAAACCAATTGTTGTTTCAATAAATAAAATCGATGACTCGAAACACAAAGAAAGGGTTTATGATTTCTATAAACTGGGAACAGATCAACTCTTAGCAATATCAGCGGAACATTCAATTGGGATTAGTGATCTTTTAAACACAGTATGTAATTTCTTACCGGATTATAAGGAAATAAAATATCCTGATACATATATAAGGGTCTCTGTTGTTGGACGGCCAAACGTAGGCAAATCTTCCCTAATAAATAAGATCATAAATGAAAAAAGGGTTCTTGTTGATAAATCTCCAGGAACAACAAGGGATTCAATAGATACATATTTCAAAAGAGATGAGAAGGAATTTTTATTTATTGATACAGCTGGGATTAGAAGAAAGGGAAGAGTAACAAACGTTCTTGAAAAATACTGTGTAATTATGGCTTTAAAAAGCTTAGAAAGATCTGATATTGCTTTGATCTTAATAGATGCAACTGATGGAATCACAGCTCAAGATACAAAAATTGCAGGCTATGCATACGAGGCAGGTAAGGCATGTATTATCGTAGTTAACAAATGGGATTTGGTTGAAAAAGATAATAAAACAACAGGAGCTTATACAACAGAAATTAAGAATAAATTAAAATATCTTTCTTTTGCTCCTGTTATTTTTGTTTCAGCCGAGACAGGCCAGAGGATAAATAAGCTTTTTCCTCTTATTGAAGAAATTTTTAAAGAATATAACAAAAAATTAAGCACTAGTAAATTAAACCGTATTATTAAAAAGATATGGGACAAGAGACATCCATCTTCATACAGAGGAAAAGCCGTAAAGTTTTATTATTCAACACAAATAAAATCCGGTCCACCAACCTTTTTAATCTTTGTCAATTATTCAAAAGGAATTCATTTTTCTTATATGAGATATATTGAAAATGGGTTAAGAAATGAATTTGGGTTCTTCGGAACACCCTTAAGAATATTATTAAGGGATAGAAGGTAAATATAAATTTTATTAATAAAAATAATTTAGTATCTTGACAAAAAATTTTTAAAATGATAATTAAGGATTGTCTTACTTCTAAGTCTCCAAAAACTTAAATCCTAGAAAATATCGTCAGGAGGAACGTTGACAATGGCTGAAGTTATCAAGATTAGAAATGTTAGTATTGTTGGGAATGGAGGAACAGGGAAAACATCTCTAAGTGATGCAATACTCTACGATGCTGGAGCTGTTGATAGGCTTGGCAAAGTAAATAATGGTTCGAGCATAATGGATTATGACGCTGATGAGATATCAAGACAAACGACAATAAATTTGTCGTTAGGATACTGTAACTGGAATAAGTACAAAATTAATATCTTAGATACTCCAGGAAATGCAAATTTTTTTAGTGATACTGAGGGATCTTTAAGAGTAGTAGATGGTTTGGTAGTAGTGGTGAGTGCAACAGATGGTGTAGGTGTTCAGACAGAGAAAATTTGGAATAAGGCCAATGAATTAAATCTTCCCAGAATCGTTTTTCTAAATAAAATCGACCAAGAAAGAGCTGATTTTTTTGGAAATATAGAGAATTTGAGCAAATCCTTTAATCAAAATATTGTTCCCTTACAAATCCCTGTAAATCAAGGCGTTAATTTTAATGGTATCATAGATTTGATTAAGATGAAGGTATTAAAATTTGATGGGGTTAGCAATAAGGTTAGTGAAGAAGAGATACCAAAAGAGCTTTTAGAAAAGGCAAACGAACAGAGAGAAAAGCTTATTGAAGCCTCAGCAGAAATAAATGATAAACTTTTAGAAAAATATCTTGAGGGAGAGGAATTAGATGATACAGAAATAAAAAAATCATTAAGGGAAGGGATTATTAACGGTAAGATTGTTCCTGTTGTTTGTGGATGCGTTATTAAAAATATGGGGGTTCAACCTCTCCTTGATTTAATAGTTGAATGTTTACCATCACCAAATGAGAGACCAGAAATAAAAGGGACTGATCCTAAAAATAACGAGGTTGTTTCTAAAAATCCTTCTGAACAGGAACCCTTTTCAGCCTTTGTATTTAAGACAATTACAGATCCCTATGCAGGGAAGCTGAACTTCTTTAGAGTATTTTCGGGTCAACTCACTTCTGATTCAACAGTGCTTAACTCGACCAAAAAAACACAAGAGAGGATAGGTCAGATTTATGCTATGTTAGGGAAAAACCAGAAGCCAGTTTCTTCAATAAGTGCTGGGGATTTTGCTGCAGTAGCCAAATTAAAAACAACCGTAACTGGTGATACTTTCTGCGATGAAAAAAAGCCTATAATCTTTGAACCGATAAAATTCCCTGATTCAGTAATCTCTTTTGCTATTGTCCCAAAATCAAAAGGAGACGAAGAAAAGGTAAGTACAGCCCTTACGAAGTTAAAAGAAGAGGATCCTACATTAAAAGTGGAAAGAGACAGTCAGACAAAAGAGCTTACGATTTCTGGTATGGGACAAATCCATCTAGAAGTTATCGTGGAAAAACTAAAGAGGAAATTTGGTGTTGAAGTTAATATGAAGACACCTAAGGTTCCCTATAAAGAGACAATTAGAAAATCATGCAAGGTTCAAGGGAAATATAAGAAACAGTCAGGTGGAAGAGGGCAATATGGTGATACCCGGATAGAGATAGAGCCTCTTCCAAGAGGAAAGGGTTTTGAATTTGTTAACAAGATAGTTGGTGGAGTGATTCCAAGACAATATGTTCCTGCTGTTGAAAAGGGTATCGTAGAAGCTATGGGACAAGGAGCATTAGCTGGATACACTGTTGTTGATGTTAAGGTAACCCTTTATGACGGTTCGTTTCATTCCGTTGATTCATCAGAAATGGCCTTTAAAATAGCGGGTTCGCTTGCATTTAAAAAAGGGGTTCTTCAAGCAAATCCGGTACTCCTTGAACCCATTATGAATATCGAAGTAGTGGTTCCTGAAGAATATATGGGTGATATCATTGGAGATTTGAATTCCAAGAGAGGAAAAATTTCAGGTGTTGATTCGATGAATAGTAACCAGAAAATCAAAGCTCAGGTGCCGATGGCAGAAATATTGAGTTATTCCTCCAACTTAACGTCTATGACGGGAGGAAGAGGTGCTTTTACTATGGAATTTTCTCATTATGAAGAGGTACCCGGTCATATTTCAGAAGTAATAATTAAGGAAAAAGGTGAGAAAAAAGAAGAAAAATAAAAACAAGAAAGAGGAGCCTTATTAAAATGATAAAAACCAATATTATAAACTCTGTTTATGAAAGGATCGGTTTTTCGAGACACGAAGCAGAAGAGGCTGTAGAAATCATATTCAATATTATAAAAGAGACCTTAGAGAAAGGAGAGAACGTTAAAATTTCAAGACTTGGAACTTTTAATATCCATAGTAAAAACCAAAGGATTGGCAGGAATCCAAAGACTGGACAAGAGATTATGATTTCCCCTAGAAAGGTCCTGAGCTTTAAAGCAAGTCAGATACTAAAGGATAGGGTAAACCATTCTAAATAGATATTATATTTTTCCTTTAAATATAAATTGAAATTGTCATGACCCATATTCCTGAAAAATTATTCTTTAAGATTGGAGAAGTAGCAAAAATTACAGGTATTAAACCATATATCCTTAGATATTGGGAATCCGAGTTTCCTATTATTCGTCCTGAAAAAAACAGAGTGGGTCAAAGAGTCTATCAGAAAAAGGATCTAGAGAGAATTCTAGAGATAAAGAGACTTTTATATGATGAGCGATATACGATTGCTGGTGCAAAAAAGAAGATATTAGACGATTCCAAGAAAACAGCTCGTCAAATGACCTTAAACATTGATCAAGAACAATTATATAAAAGATTAATATATAATTTAAAAAATGATTTAGTTTCAATTTTTCGTATCTTAGATAAAAAATAAAGAGTAAACCGCTGTATTAATTGACATCGATTAGGGCGGGGCGTAGCGCAGCCTGGTTAGCGCACCTGAATGGGGTTCAGGGGGTCGGAGGTTCAAATCCTCTCGCCCCGACCATTTTATTTTAGCAGAAAGCTGGAGAGATAAAGAGTCTGCCCGAAGGGTAGGCTTTTTATCTATTGAGGAATAAAATTTTGAAGATACTTTTATCAAATGATGACGGTATAAATTCTGAGGGATTAAAATTCCTACACGACTCGCTAAAAAACCTTGGTAAAATCATTGTCATTGCTCCTAATAGAGAAAGAAGTGTAGTAGGGCATTCCCTAACATTAGATTCCCCACTAAGAATTGAAAAAATAAAGAACAACTGGTTTTCAATTAACGGAACACCAGCAGATTGTGTTAATATTGGTCTAAACTTTATTCTAAAAAGAAAAAAGCCTGATATTCTTATTTCTGGAATAAATAAAGGAGGAAATTTGGGAAATGATGTTACATATTCTGGAACGGTTTCTGCAGCAATGGAAGGAACCTTATTAGGGATCCCATCGATTGCTGTTTCTCTAGTTTCAAAAAATAATTTTCATTTCTCGACAGCTGCAGAATTTACATTAGAACTAGCAAGTTATGTGTTGAAGAAAGGATTACCGAAAAATACACTATTAAATGTAAATATTCCTAATAAGCCTCTTAAAGAGTTGAAAGGAGTTAGAATTACTAAACAGGGAAAGAGTATTTACGGAGATACCATTGTAGAAAAAGTTGATCCAAGAAATAAAAAGTATTATTGGATAGGCAGCAATAATCGAAAATGGAGTCTTGAAGAAGATACAGATATGTTTGCAATCCAGAATGATGAAATTTCCATAACCCCCCTTCATCTTGATCTAACTAATTATGAGGCTTATTCAAAGCTGCTAAAAGAGTGGAAATTTCATATATAATTTAGTTGTTTTGCTGGCTTAACAGATACTTTCCATAATTAATTAATCATAATAAAAAGTTTTTAGAGAATTAAAGAAAATTATACAGATGATTAGTAAGTATCCGATACGTTCTTTTTAATTTATTAAGAGAATTTAGATAAATGGAATATTCAGTAGCCAGAAACAAAATGGTTAGAGATCAACTGATAAATAGAGGAATTAAAGATCAAAAGGTTTTAGACGCTATGGCAAAAATTCCTAGGCATTTATTCGTTGAGCAGGCATTAAGAGATAGGGCTTATGGTGATTATCCGTTACCTATTGGTGAGAAACAAACAATCTCGCAGCCTTATATCGTAGCATTAATGACAGAAGCCTTAAAATTAGCGGGAGATGAGAAGGTTCTTGAAATAGGGACTGGATCCGGATATCAGACAGCAATACTTGCTGAATTAGCTATAAAGGTATATTCCATTGAGAGAATAAAATCCCTTTCTATAAAGGCAAGAAAAAACCTAGATAAATTGAAATATCACAACACAGTTTTAAAAGTCTTTGATGGAACATATGGATGGAAAGAAGAGGCCCCTTTTAATGTAATTATGGTTACAGCAGCCTCTCCAAATATTCCAGAAACACTTGTTGACCAACTAGCGATTAATGGAAGGATGGTTATTCCAGTAGGAGGTTCATTTTCTCAGAACCTGATAAAGGTTGTTAAAAATGAAGAAGGAATTAAAACATCTAATCTTAGTGGATGTGTTTTTGTAAAGTTAATTGGGAACCATGCTTGGAAACATGAATAGAATGTCGGGGCGTAGCGCAGCCTGGTTAGCGCACCTGCTTCGGGAGCAGGGGGTCGGAGGTTCAAATCCTCTCGTCCCGACCATTTTGAATATTAAATGAGAAAAGAAAATGAATATTGGTGTTATTGGTGGTGCTTTTTGTAATTCTGATATTTATAGAATTGCTGAAGATGTTGGAAGATTTATAGCGAAAAGGGGAGGGGTGTTAATTACTGGTGGTTTAAGTGGTGTTATGGAAGCAGCTTCAAAAGGTGCTAAAGAAGAAGGGGGATTAACCGTTGGAATATTACCGGGTTTTGAAGATACAGATGCAAATAGATATATTGATATACCGATTGTTACCGGACTTGACCATGCCAGAAATGTTATTGTCGTAAGAAGTTCTCAAGCAATCATTGCTATAAATGGAGAGTATGGAACATTGTCAGAAATCTCTATTGCATTAAAGATAGGAAAGCCTGTTATTGGAATCAATACATGGAAGTGGCTAAAAGATATTGTAGTAGCAAATGGAGCAGAGGATGCGGTAGAAAAAGCGTTTAGCCTCATAAAATAGAAATGATTAAAGATTCAAAGAAAAATTTATATCTTATCTTTGTAATTTTGGCTTTAATTGGATTGATAAGCTGTTCAAGGGTTCTACCGAAAGGATTTTCTTATCCTCATAAGAAAGAAGGAGTTTATCATATTGTAAAAAAAGGAGAAACCCTTTGGGGGATATCGAATCTCTATCATGTTGATTTGGAAGAGATTATAAGAGCAAATCGTATATCTGACCCAAAAAGAACAACTGTAGGACAGAAACTTTTCATTCCTAGAGCGAAAAAGCCTCTCAAAGCAAAAATCCATTCTCCCAAGATTGAGGAATTTATTTGGCCTATAAAGGGCAAAATCATTTCCTATTTTGGTGTAAAAGAAAAAAAGAAAAACAATGGAATAGATATAAGTGTTTCTGGTGAGAGCTATATTGTTGCTATTGCATCTGGAAAAATAATTTTCAGTGACTTTGGTCCCGAGGGATATGGTAAGATGATAATGATAAAACATAGATTCGGCTTTGTAAGCCTATACTCTAATCAAAAAGAAAACTTGGTTACTGTAAACCAAATAGTTAGGCAGGGTGAAAAAATAGCAAGAATAGAGAAAACAAAGGATAAAGAAGAACCATATCTTCATCTAGAAATCAGAAAAAACAGGATTCCAAGAGACCCTCTCTTGTATCTGCCTTAGAAAGGAGATTGATTTATGAATATAGCCGAGAATTTAAGAGAAAAGATAAGGGATATCCCTGATTTTCCAAAAAAGGGTATTATATTTAAGGATATTACAACCCTCTTAAATGACCCAGTTGCCTTTAGTAAAGCCATTGATCTTTTGGGAGATAGATATACAGAGAAAAAAATAGATGTCGTTGTTGGGATAGAGGCTAGAGGGTTTATTATTGGTTCTGCTTTGGCATATAAGTTAGGTGCTGGTTTTATACCTATTAGAAAACCGGGAAAACTTCCCTATAAGACACACAGCATAACATATGAATTAGAATACGGTACAGACCAATTAGAGATTCATCAGGATGCGATTAAGCCTGGGCAAAGGGTCTTGATTGCAGATGACCTTCTTGCAACTGGAGGAACCATAAAAGCTGCTGCTGACCTTGTCGCAAAATTAAACGCAGAGATCTTAGAAATCGCATTCCTCATAGAGTTGACTTTTTTAAGGGGAAGGGATAAACTCAATAAATATAATATTTATTCCTTAATCCAATTTTAGAATTAAATGTGCCCCCGTAGCTCAGTAGGATAGAGCAAGGGATTCCTAATCCCTGTGCCGGAGGTTCGATTCCTCTCGGGGGTACCAAAAAAATTCCCGTCGCTAGTCTTTTTTATCTTTAAAAAGAAAGTAAACGAATATTTTTAAACTTGGAGATGAGAAATGGTTAGAAGAAGAATATTGAAGAAATCTAAAGATACAATTATACCTTTAACCAGTACAGAAAAGATTATTTCATTTATAAACGAAAATTTTAAACTACTCCTATCAACTCTGATCATAATCCTTATATGTATTATAGCTTTTTCTGGTTTTATTCTCTATAAATATAAACTTAATAATAATTCTTATATAATTGAATATAAAGCATTGAAATTATATAGGAATTTAGATATTAAAAAGAATAGAACAGACATTGAAAAAGTTTATTTAGATATTATAAAGAAATATAAAGGAACCAAGGGATCAAAGTTTGCACAGCTTTATTTAGGGAATATCTACTTTAAAATGGAAAAATATAATAAGGCTATAGATCAATATAAAGAACTTTTAAAAGAGGTCAAAAAGAACACAAATCTTTATGATTTAGCCATAATGGGACTGGGTTATTCCTATGAAGCCTTAGGAGATTACAAAAAGTCTATTGCTTTCTTTAAAAAAATCACAGAGGATGAAAATAATCCAAATAAAGTTCATGCATATATGGCAATAGGTAGGTGCTATGAAGGTTTAAAGGATTATAAAGAAGCTATAAAAAGTTACATTTCAATAAATAAAGAATTTCCAACAAATACATGGAAATCTGAATTGATAAATAAGATTGAAGATTTAAAGGCTAAGATATAAGTCTCTGAAATATAAGTACTTTTAAAAAGATAAGAATAGGGTAGGGTAGTTAATATTATTCAAACTACTCGCTTTTTAATCTTAGGATTTCTATTCCAAGAGTGTTATCTATAAGCTTTATTTCTCCTGTTTCATCTAATTCAAGTTTTATGTCTTTCCCTTCTTCTATAAATCTTTTTAATTCATCAAATAATCTACCACGTAAAGTATATGTATATTTATCATTTTCCATTTTTAACCTCCTAAAAGTTAGAATTTATATATGTTATATGGGGTAGGGTAAAGCCGGTTATTATGTAGAACGTTTAAAATCCTCGGAGAAATTTCCTTTTTCAACAGTAATTGTATCTATCTCTTTTTCAGCGATTTCCCTTAATGTCTTAACTGTTTCAGAGCTCTCAATATCTGTTCCTCTTACTGCTTCTATAATCAAAAAAATTTCATCTTTTTTTAACGCCATAAAATTCACCTCCTTAGGGAAATAAATCAATCCTAGAGGCAAATAGAGAATCTTTGTTTAGATATTATTTGACTGCCTTCTAATTTTTGAATTATTATCTGATATTACTTCTGATAAGATATATTATGTAAACTAACAAATATTTTAACCTGGAGGCCAGCCCATTTCTCTTCCGCCAAGAAGATGAAAATGTATATGCAATACAGATTGCCCTGCTCCTCGATTACAATTTGTAACTACCCTGAACCCATCTTTATCAATACCATTTTCTTTTGCCATACTATTTGCAACCATAAATACCGAACCAATAAGATCTTTTTCTACCTCTTTGACCTCTAGTATTGTTGATATATGCTTCTTGGGGATGATTAATAAATGAACAGGTGATTGGGGGTTTATATCCTTGATAACAAAAAGGTCATCATCTTCATATACCTTATCAACAGGTATTTCTCCAGATTCTATTTTGCAAAAAAGACAATCTTTTTCCAACTTTAGTCCCCTTCTCCTTTGTAATTATTGATTAATTCTCTTATTTTAGGAGGTATATAGATATGATCTAAATCAAACTTTGTAAGCTCATTAAGTATGATATCAATCTTATCCTTTAGTCTTAATGACTTATCAACAAATATTACCATATTATTTCTAACCCTACAAAGGCTGCTTTTTATCTTATAGTCATCTTTTTTGAATTCGTCGTACTGAATCTTTACATTTAAAGAATCAGCTATTTTTTCTAAATTTTGGAGAATATATTCATTATTCATCAACTCTCCACATTGAGAACGGCTTTATCCCTTCCCTTTCTTTTTGCTGAATATAAAGCATTATCAGCTAATTGTATAAGGTCAGAATAGCTTTTAACTTTACTTTGTGGGAAACTAGAAACACCAATGCTTATTGTGATCTTTATTATTTTATTATGATTTACTTCAAATTCATTAGACTTAATAACTCTTCTTAGTCTTTCGCTAAATTTATATGCTGATTCAGAATCTGTCTGAGGTAAAATGATTATAAACTCCTCACCTCCATACCTTCCTACAATATCTATATTTCTTGAATTGATTTTGAGAATATCACTAAGCTGCAAGAGGACTTCATCTCCTCTTTGATGTCCATAATTATCATTTACATTTTTGAAGTGATCAATATCTATCATGACACATGAAAGATTATTTTTATAACGAACTGCCTTTTCGAATTCTTCTTCAAAGCGTGATAGAAAATAATTCCGATTATAAAGTTTAGTAAGACTATCAGTAGTAGCCAATCCTAAAAGTTCTTTTTCCAATTTCCTCTTTTCCAGGCCTCGTTTAATAGTCAATTTAAGATCATTGTCTTGACAGGGTTTTATTAAATAATCATATGCACCACCTCTTAGCGCATAAACGGCTGAATCGAGTGATTCATACCCTGTTATAACAATGACCGGTGTATCTGGCGATATTTTCTTTACCTCTTCCAATATATCTAATCCGTTAATACCCTCCATCTTAAGATCGGTGAGAACAATATCAAAACTTTGTTGACTAATTAAGTCTAGTGCTTTTTGGCCGTTATTAACAGGATAAATTTTATATCCATCTTGTTTTAGAATTGTTTCAAAACCTCTAAGTACCAAAGGATCATCTTCTACTATTAATATGTTTGTAGTTTGTTTCATTTTTTAATTTTTTATTAAATAAATATTCTTTGAATATAGAATGTCAGCATTATTTATAGTTTTATCGTCTCTTTTTTACTCTTAGTTTAGGTCTAAATGAAATATATTTTTAATTTTTTTCTCTTTATTTATTAAAGTATTTATAGAATATCCCGATATGTGAATAGATAAATTTATTTATTATTATTAAAATTTCCATCTAAAGGTAATAGAGGATGAAGATAGATTCTTTTGGAACCAATAAAATTAATAATATTCCCTTACCCCTTGATAATATTAAGAAGAAGACTTGTATACCTATAAACAATAAAGTTTCAAACGATAAAATAAATATTTCCAAAAAAGGAAAAGAGATAGTAAAGACTTTTCAAATAATCAAATCACTCCCTGAAACCAGGGAAAACAAGATAGATTCCTTAAAAACAGAAATAAAAAATAATAATTATATTATTGATGCTCAGAAGATTGCTGATAAAATGATTAAGAACAGTCTTGATGAATCGATTATATAATTTTAAAAAACTTTACTAAATCTTTTGTTGTTTTATCTTAATTCTTCTTACTATCAGATATCTTCTTTTCACCCAAGGCCTCTTTGCGGCTTAATCTAATTCTTCCCTGTTTGTCTATATCAAGGACTTTTACCAATATTTCTTCACCTTCACGAAGTTCATCTGATACATTTTTAACATGATGGTCTGATATTTGTGAAATATGAACGAGCCCATCCGATCCAGGAAAAATTTCAACGATGGCTCCAAAATCCATTATTTTTTTAACTGTTCCTAGATATATCTTTCCAATCTCAGCCTCCCGGGTAATCTCTTCTATCATCTTAATTGCTTTTTCCATGGATTCCTTATCTGATGAAATGATTGATATTTCTCCACTATCATCTACTTCAAGATTTGCTCCTGTTTTGTCAATAATGTTTCTAATAGTTTTTCCTCCAGGACCTATGAGTAAGCCGATCTTTTCACTATTAATTTTAATATTCATAATTTTTGGCGCATAACTAGAAATCTGAGATCTTGGGCTTGAGATTACTTCTTTCATCTTTTCTAAGATATTGAGCCTCCCTTCCCTTGCCTGCTCCAGTGCCAGTTTCATAATTTCTTTATCGACACCCTTTATCTTTATGTCCATTTGAATAGCAGTAACTCCTTTTTCAGTTCCTGCAACTTTAAAATCCATATCTCCAACATGATCCTCAATTCCTAATATATCAGAAAGGATAACCGTCTCCTCATCATTTTTTATTAACCCCATTGCTATTCCACCCACAGCCGAAGAGATTGGAGCGCCTGCGTCCATAAGAGCAAGACTCCCTCCACAGACTGTTGCCATGGAAGAAGAACCATTAGATTCGAGTATATCAGATACCAACCTTATGGTATAAGGAAAGGCCTCATTCTTTGGCAATACTGCTGATAGGGCTCTTTCGGCTAAGGCTCCATGTCCAATTTCTCTCCGTCCCGGGCCACTAAGAAACCTGGTTTCACCGACACTAAAAGGGGGAAAATTATAATGGAGCATAAAAGCTTTAGAAGATTTTCCTTCGAAATCGTCTAGCCTTTGTTCATCCATTGATGTTCCAAGGGTAGCACTAACCAGTGCTTGGGTTTCTCCCCTCGTGAACAAAGCAGAGCCATGGGTCCTTGGCAGAATTCCAATTTTAGCTGATACAGGACGAATATCTTTAGTTTTCCTTCCATCCGGTCTAATTTTTTTACTAATAATTAGATTTCTTATCTCCCTTTTTTCTAATTCTTCAAAAATATTTTTGATATCTCTTTCTTTCTCTTCATCATCATCTCCAAAAGAGTCCATAAGATGATTTAACATCTCTTCCCTCTTTTTATTTCTTGCCATTTTAGATGTTTGGATCAATGATTCTCTCAATTTATCTATGATATTTTCTTCAATCTTCTTACTTAATTCTAAATCTATTTGAGGTTCTTCTATCTTCATCTTTTCGACACCAACTTTTTCTACCATTTCAATCTGAAGCTCAACGATATCTTTAATGACGTCATGTCCAAAAAATATTGCGTCTAAAAAAACATTTTCTGAAATTTGTTTTCCTCCTCCTTCTACCATTAAAATACCTTCCTTAGCTCCAGCCACAACGAGATTTATATCGCTTCTGTCTAATTCTTTATAAGTTGGATTGATAATAAAATTATTATCTATTAATCCAATTCTTACTGCTCCAATAGGTCCTTGAAATGGTATTTTTGACATTGATAAAGAGGCTGATGCCCCAATAATTGACAATATATCAGGATCATTTTCTTGATCGACTGATAGAACTATGCCGATTATTTGTATCTCATTATTAAAATATTTTGGGAAAAGGGGTCTTAAGGGCCTATCCATGAGCCTAGAGGTCAAAATCTCTTTTTCACCCGGTCTCCCTTCTCTTTTGAAAAAACCACCTGGAAATTTACCGGCTGCGTAAGCCTTTTGTCTATAATCAACAGTTAATGGTAGAAAATCATATTCATTCTTAACTTCCTTTGATACAACTGCCGTCACTAATACCACTGTATCTCCGTAGGTTACTAACACCGAACCGTCGGCCTGTTTAGCTAGTTCCCCTGTCTCAATCGATAGAGCCTTTCCTCTAATATCTTTTTTTACTTTGTATGCCATCTTATTTACCTCTCCGATTTATAAAACAATTATCTTCTAATACCTAGACGCTTTATTACGTCATGATATCTTTTCATATCTTTTTCTTTAAGGTAGTTTAATAATTTTCTTCTTTTATTAACAAGTTTCAATAATCCTCTTCTTGAGTGGTGATCCTTTTTGTGATGCTTAAAATGCTCTGTAAGATAACTTATTCTTTTGCTGAGTATTGCTATTTGAACCTCTGCAGAACCTGTATCTTTTTCATGAAAGTGAAACTCATTAATAATGGACTCTTTATCACTCTTTGTTAAAACCATATATTCTTCCTCCTCTTTTCTATATTATCTATATTAAGATCTTTTTTGGTCTCAATACTACGTCTTCATCATCTAATCCTAATAAATCTTTTCTGGCAATAAGAGTTTTACCTAAAGCTAACAATTTACCTTTAAAGTTTTTTATAAGCACATTATCATCGGATAAAAAATCCTTTGATATATCATTAATGCTCTTTTTCCAGAGAGGCATTCCATTCAATAATGTTTTTTCCTCTCCTTCTTTAATAAATATAGTCGGCATAAAATTCAATACATCATCAATAGGAATGACCACGTCTTTTAGTTTATTACATTCTTTTAATTCATGCAATCTTGAAATAGTTATTGCGTTGGAAATGTCAAAAATTCCTACACTTGTTCTTTGAAGTTCTACCATATGAGCTCCGCAGCCTAAACTCTCTCCAATATCATTAAAGAGAGTTCTGATATATGTCCCTTTAGAACATCTTATTTTTAATGTAACTAATTCATTTTTTTTATCTATTAAATTCAAAGCATAGATTTTGACTTTTTTTGGATTAACCTGAACGTTTAGACCTTTTCTTGCTAATTGGTAAAGCCTTTTTCCTTTATATTTAGCAGCAGAGTACATGGGAGGAGTCTGATAAATTTCACCTTTGAATTTTTTTAATACACTCATTAACTTCTCTTTTGAGACTTTAGTATCGGGGCTTTCTGATAATATCTTTCCCGAGGCATCTTGAGTATCAGTCTTAGTTCCTAATTTCATAACTCCAATATAAATTTTTTCAAAATCAGAAATTAACTCAACTATCTTAGTAGCCTTACCAATACATATGGGCAATAAACCACTTGCCTCAGGATCAAGGGTTCCTATATGTCCTATTTTTTTAACATTTAATATACGTCCAATATGACTAACGATACTATAAGAAGTTGGCCCCTTTGGTTTATTAAAATTAATAATTCCGTTCATTTATCTTTACTTTTTATCTCTTCCAATTTCTTAGATATATTCGCTGCATGTTCAATTGAGTCATCTATTTTAAATATCAATTCAGGGATATGTTTTAACCTTAATCTTCTACCTAGCTCTCCACGAATGAATCCAGAAGCACTTACAAGTCCCCGTAAAGTTTGAATTTTATCAGTTTCTCTCCCTAGGATACTTACAAAAACCTTTGCATAACGAAGATCCTTAGTAACCTCTATTTTTGTTAGTGTTGAAAATCCTATTCTAGGGTCTTTAATATCTCTCAGTAACAACTGAGAAATTTCTTTCAGGAGTAATCCGCTCACTCTCTCTGTTCTTTTTGAATAGGGCATATTTATTATAAGATAATTATAAGATTTGGATTTCGTAATCAATCAGTTCTGCAAGACAGAGGTTTTCTATAAAGCTGACTATGTTGACTAATATGCTGTCTGCATGTTTTTTATCATTGCTAATCGTAGCAATACCGATATTTATTTTCTGCCATTTGTCATGATCTTCGATTTCTGCGATAGAAACATTAAATTTATTTTTCACTCTTGCAACAATACTTTTAACTACCTTCCGTTTTCCCTTTAAAGAAGAGTTTTCAGGTAAGTGCAAAACTAGTCTACAGACACCAATAAACATTTTTTTAACAAAAAAACTTATTTTACTTTCTCATAAAAGAAAGTTTCGATTATATCCCCAACTTTTATATCTTGAAAATTTTCTATACCGATTCCACATTCATAGCCGCTTTGAACCTCATTTGCATCCTCTTTGAATCTTCTAAGAGATTCGATTCTTCCTTGATAGATTATAACATTATCTCTTAATAGCCTTGTCTCTGAACCTCTTTTAATTATTCCTTGAGTAACATGGGATCCGGCTATAGGTCCAATTTTTGGTATGTTAAAGACCTCTCTAATTTCTGCTCTTCCGAGCATTCTTTCTTTGAATTTTGGTTCTAATAATCCTTTTATAGCCGCCTTTACATCATTGATAGCATCATAGATTACAGTATAGATCCTCATATCTAATTTTTCTTTTTCTAAAAATTCTGATGCCTTTGGAGTTGGTCTTACATTAAACCCAATAATAATAGCATTAGAGGCAGATGACAACATTACATCTGATTCTGTAATGCCTCCAACAGCTCCATGAACGATTTTCAGTATAATATCTTTTGTACTAAGTTTTTCCAATGAGTCTTTAAGGGCCTGAACCGATCCGTGGGTATCTCCTTTAATCAATATATTTAATTCTTTTATGTCCCCTTTTTGGATTTGTGTATAGAGATCATCTAGAGTAACTTTAGAAGTTTTGGCTAATCCTTCTTCACGTTGTTTTGTCTGTCTTAGAATACCTATTTGTCGTGCCTTTCTCTCATCTGACACAACCACAAAAGAATCTCCAGCTAATGGTACTCCTGACAGACCAAGAACTTCAACAGGGGTTGATGGTCCAGCCTCCTTTATCTTTTTTCCTCTATCGTTAATAAGGGCTCTTACCTTTCCATAATTTAGACCTGCTATAAAAGATTGTCCCTCTTTAAGGGTTCCGTTCTGGATTAAGACAGTAGCAACAGGTCCCCTTCCCTTGTCTAGCTTTGACTCGATAACAATACCCTTAGCTAGTCTTTTTGGATTTGCTCTTAATTCTAAAACCTCTGCCTGCAAAAGTATCATCTCTAATAGATTTTCAATACCTGTTCTTTTTTTCGCAGAGGTCTCTACAAATATTGTTTGTCCTCCCCACTCCTCAGGAACCAGATTAAATTTCATCAAATCTTTTTTTACTTTTTCAATATTGGCGTTGGGTTTATCTATCTTATTTATTGCAACAATAATAGGGACTTGAGCTGCTTCAGCATGGTTAATCGCTTCTTCTGTCTGAGGCATGACACCATCGTCTGCAGCAACTACAAGTACAACTATATCTGTAACTTGAGCCCCTCTTGCTCTCATTGAGGTAAAAGCCTCATGTCCAGGTGTATCTAAAAATACAATTTCTCCTTTTTCAATCTCAACCTTATAGGCCCCAATTTGCTGTGTTATACCACCTGCTTCTTTACCTATAACATTAGTCTTTCTAATTACATCTAATAAAAGGGTTTTACCGTGGTCTACATGTCCCATAATAGTGACTACTGGAGGCCGAGGAATAAGCAAAGAAGGGTCTTCTTTTTCTTCCTGAAAAGTTTCTTCTCGTTCAATTGAATAAATCTCAGCCTCAAATCCAAAATTTTTTGCAATTACCCTTACTGCTTCAATATCAATAACCTGATTAATGGTTGCTATTATTCCCATTGCCATTAATTTTTTTATTATTTCGTTTGGCTGAACATTTAATTTTTCCGCTATCTCCTTTACAGTAATTGCCTCGCTCAATTGAATCTTTTTTAATCTTTTTTCCTGAGTAGATGTCGGAATTTCTTCTTTTTCTTTTATTTGATGAGTAACATCTTTCTTTTTTAATTTCTCTTCCTTCTTTTTTACCTTTCTTGATTCAGATAAGACCTCGAGAATTAAATCAGAAGTCTCTTTATCAATGGTGCTCATGTGACTCTTTACTTCTATTCCCTCTTTTTTGAGTTCTTCAATGAGCAGTTTACTATCTTTTTTTAATTTCTTAGCCAATTCATAAACTCTAATTTTACTCATAAATTATCCTTCTTCTATTCTAAAGTAGTCTATTGAAAAATAATTAAAGTTCGCATGTATTACTTTTGTTTATTTTGAATTAATATGTTCCTTTCCCAAAACTTTTCATTTTGGATATCATTTTTGTAACTTATTCTTTTATACTTTCAAAGAAATCTCTTTTATTTGGTTTTAATACTTCATCTTTAAAAACCTTGTCTAAAAATCTATTTTTTAAAGCTAACTCGATACAATTTGTATTTGGACATATATATGCACCCCTCCCCGGTAGTTTCTTATCTACATCGATTTTAATATTTCTATCCGGGGTCTTAACAATCCTAATTAAATTTGATTTATCTGAAGTTTTTTTACATCCTATACAAGTTCTTTGAAACTTTTTCTTCATAAGATTAAAGATCTCAAACTATGGGATAATTTTACTATTATCATCTTCTTTACTTAAATAGTTTTCTGCTAGTGACTTGATTCTTTCAGCAGTTTTTCCCCCTATTCCTTTTATAGACATAAAGGTTTTTATATCAGCTTTTAAAATATCGTTGATTGTCTCAAAACCATTATTTAATAATAATTCTGTTGTTTTCTTCCCAAGACCGGTAAGTGATTGAGCAATAGATATGGTACCTTCAATATTTTCCTGCTCACTTTTATATTGACTTTCACTTTTAATATCTATTTTCCAGTGGATCAACCTGGCTGCCAATCTAACATTCTGACCTTTCTTACCAATTGCAAGAGAAAGCTGGTCATCATTGACAATAACTTCCATAGATTTATCTTCTTTATTTAGTTTTACCAAAGAGATTTTAGCAGGACTTAATGCATTAATAGCAAAAGTCTCTGGGTCTTCTGACCATTTAACAATATCGATCTTCTCGCCTCTTAGCTCTTGAACAATAGACTGGACCCTCGAACCCCTTATACCCACACAGGCTCCAACAGGGTCTACATCCTTATTTTTAGAAAAGACTGCAATCTTTGATCTGCCTGTGGGTTCCCTTACCGCTTCTTTTATTTCAATAATTCCTTCGTCGATTTCCGGAACCTCAAGTTCAAATAGTTTAAACAAAAATACTGGATGAGTTCTCGACAAGAATATCTGTGGTCCTTTAGAAGTCTTCTTTACATCAATAATATATGCTTTTATTCTCTCACCCCTCCTAAAGGATTCTCTAAAGCTTTGTTCTCTTCTAGGTATGATAGCTTCAGCCTTTCCAAGATCTATAAAAATATTCCCCTTTTCTTCTCTTTGTACAATGCCATTAGCTAACTCTCCTTGCCGTCCATTAAATTCATTAAAGATGAGATCCCTTTCAGCCTCTCTAACCTTTTGTACGATTATCTGTTTTGCTGTCTGTGCTGCAATTCTTCCAAAATCTTCTATTTCAAAAGGAATTTCAATCTTGTCACCTAAGCTGGCCTTAGGGTCAATTTTAATAGCATCCTCCAATAATATCTCATTATCTTTATCTTTGATATCTTTGACAATCTCTTTACAAGAAAAAAGTTTGATTTTTCCTGTTTTATCATCAAAATCAGCCTGCAGGTCATTTATATTATAACCAAAGCGTTTTTTTGATGCAGAGAGCATCGCTGTCTTAACAGCCTCAATTAAAATCTCTTTATCTATGCCCTTCTCTCTTCCTATCTGTTCAATAACATGGATTAAATCATGATTCATGAAAAACTTCTCCTAAAATTCTATCTCTAATCTGGCATTAGATATCTGGTTATACGGTATATTTATTATTCCATCGTTTTTTATCTTTAAAGTGAGAATATCATTTTTGAAATCGATAATCTTACCTATAAAGTTTTTTTTGTTATTGTAAGAATTAATGGTGTTTAACTTAACTATTCTTCCTTTGTATCTAATATAATCTTCATTTTTCTTCAAAGGTCTATCAAGCCCAGGGGAAGAAACTTCTAATATATAGCGCCTATCAATAAGATCTTCAACATCCAAAATAGCCCCTACCTGGGTGCTAATATTTTGACAATCATCAAGAGTTACTCCTCCATCTTTCTTATCGATAAATATTCTCAGAAAAAAATTTTTACCACCTTTTGAAAATTGTAAGTCTACTAGTTCAAAACCTTCTTCATGAATTATAGGAGCGATAATTTTTCTTATCCTGAAAATTAAATTATCTTTATTCATAATGTCTATTTTTTACTATTAACCTATATTTTCATCAAAAATGAGTTAAAATTAAAAAAGTGGGTTTTAGGACCCACTTTTTTAGTAGACCTTTTAATTTATAAAAAAGTTATCATACAAAAAAAAAGATTGCAAGAAAAAACTAATTGTCTTTCAGCATTTTTTCTATCTCTCTAATAAGTACTTTTTCCATCTCCTCTTCTCTTATTTTCCTGATGATTTCTCCTTTATGAAACAAAACACCTAAACCTTTTCCCCCTGCTATACCAATATCAGCTTCTTTTGCTTCACCAGGACCATTAACAATGCATCCCATGATAGCAACTTTGATTGGCTTAGAAGCATGATTCAACTTCTTCTCAATCTTATTCACTAATGATGTTAGGTCGATCTCACATCTGCCACAGGTAGGGCAGGAGATGATTTCAATACCTCTTTTTCTTAGGTGAAGACTATTAAGTATTTTAAAACCTACCCTAACTTCTTCTCTAGGATCACCTGTTAAAGATACCCTTATTGTATCACCTATTCCTTCTGAAAGAAGAATTCCTATGCCTACTGATGATTTTATAGTCCCACCAAAAACGGTTCCTGACTCAGTTATCCCCAAATGAAGAGGGTAATCTATTTTTTTAGAAATCATTCTATATGCACTCAAGGTTGTCAATATATCAGAGGCCTTTAGAGATATCTTTATCAATCTGAAATCAAGTTCTTCAAAAATAGAAACATGCCTTAATGCACTTAGTACCATAGCTTTAGATATATTCTTAGGATACGTCTTGATAAGGTCTTTTTCTAGCGAACCAGCATTTACCCCGATTCGTATTGGTATATTTTTATCTTTGGCCGCTTTAACAACCTCGGCAATCTTTCTCTTTCCACCAATAATATTTCCAGGATTTAACCTTAATGCATTGATATCTTCTTGAATAGCTTTTAATGCCAATTTATAATCAAAATGAATATCAGCAATTAAAGGAATACTTATTTTCTCTTTAATCTTCCTCAGCTTTTCGGCTGCCTCAGTATCTGGTACAGCTATTCTAACAAGTTCACAACCTACCCTTTCTAGTTCTCTAATCTGTTTTACAGTTGTGTCTATATCCCTCGTATCTGTCTTCGTCATCGACTGAACAGCAATAGGAGCCTTCCCTCCTATCTTTACTCCACCTATTGATATACTCAAAGATTTTCTTCTCTTCATTTTTTATTTATTAAAGATTTACAAACGAAAAGCTATCTACCAAATAGCCGTAATATATCATTATAAAAGGCGAATAACATTAAAGAAACAATAAATATAAGACCTATCTGTTGAGCCATCTCTCTCTTCTTTAGGCTAATGGGCCTACCTAAAATAGCTTCTAAAGAAAAAAATAGAATATGTCCACCATCTAAAATAGGGATCGGGAGAAGATTGAGGATTCCTAAGTTGATACTTAGAAACGCAAGGAAGATATATAAATTTGGATTGAAAATACCAATTTTTACCTG
>DATKYB010000131.1 GCA_035528715.1 Nitrospinota bacterium
GAAAAGCCATGTGTATCAAGGTCTTGGGTGGCACGAGAAAGAGATATGCTAAATTAGGTGATATCATTGTTGTAAGTATTAAAGAAGCGCTTCCTAACAGTCCTGTAAAAAAAGGGGATGTTAAACGTGCAGTAGTGGTAAGGACTTCAAAAGAGCAAAAAAGAATGGATGGTTCCTACATTAAATTTGATAAAAATTCTGCTGTATTGATAAATGAACTAAAAGAACCGATGGGAACACGAATCTTTGGTCCAGTTGCAAGAGAGTTAAGGGCAAAAAAATTTATTAAGATTATCTCTCTTGCTCCTGAGGTTCTTTAATGGATATTTCTTATAGATAGAGAAAGTATGATAAGAAATGAAACTCAAAATTAAAAAAAATGACAATATAGAGGTAATTGCTGGAAAAGAAAAGGGTAAAAAAGGCAAAGTATTATTAGTTTTTCCCAAAGAACAGCGTTTAATTGTGGAAAAGATAAATATGATAAAAAGACATACCCGCCCTAGCCAAAAGACCAAGCAGGGGGGAATTGTAGAAAGAGAGGGGAAATTCCATATCTCTAATGTATTGCTGATTTGTAGTAAATGTAATAGAGGTGTAAGAGTTGGATGCAAAATCCTTGAAAGTGGGGAAAGGGTGAGGGTTTGTAAGAAATGTGGTGAGGAGTTAGATAAGGTATAATTTTTTAAGGAGTAGTTGTGGCACGGTTAAAAGAAATATATAAAGAAAAGATCATCTCTGGGCTTATGAAGGAGTTCAGTTATAAGAATGTTATGCAGGTACCCAAGCTAGAAAAGATAGTGGTAAATATGGGATTAGGTGAGGCGGTTCAGGATGCAAAAGTTCTTGATCATGCTGTGGAGGAAATGATGAGTATAACAGGACAAAGACCTGTGATAACAAAAGCAAAAAAATCTATTTCTAATTTTAAATTAAGGGCAGGGATGCAAATCGGCTGTAAAGCGACGCTCAGAAAAGAGAGAATGTATGAATTCTTTGATCGCCTTGTTAATATAGCCTTACCTAGGATAAGGGATTTTAAAGGAGTGTCAGATAAGGGATTTGATGGAAGAGGCAACTATTCTTTGGGGATTAGAGAACAAATCATATTCCCTGAGATTAATTATGACAAAATAAATAAAATTCAAGGAATGGGTATTGTTATCGTTACTACAGCTAAAACAGATGAGGAAGGAAAGGCACTTTTAAGATTTTTAGGGATTCCTTTTAGAAATTAGAAAAAATTGAGGGTATTTGAGTGGCGAAGAAATGTCTTATAGCGAAAGCTAACAGAAAACCTAAATTTGATGTTCGTAAATATAACAGATGTAAAATCTGTGGAAGACCAAGGGCATACTTGCGAAAATTTGAGATGTGCAGGATATGTTTTAGAGAGTTAGCTTTGAAGGGTGAAATTCCTGGTGTAATCAAGGCTAGCTGGTAATTTAAATACAAAGCATTTGGAGAAAAAAATGTCTATGACAGATTCGGTGGCAGATATGTTAACAAGGATAAGAAATGCCTCTATTGCTAAGCTGGATATTGTGAATATTCCTCCTTCAAAATTAAAAGAAAAGATAGCCAATATCCTTAGAGGGGAAGGGTATATAAAGGATTATAGCGTTATAAATGATAGTAAAAAGGGTGTCTTGAGGATTGAATTAATCTATCATGATAAAAATAAAGAGTGTATTCTCCAAGGCTTAAAAAAAATTAGCAAGCCTGGAAGAAGAGTGTATGTGACGAGCAAAGAAATTCCTAAAGTTCTCAACGGACTGGGGATTGCAATTTTATCAACTAATAAGGGTGTACTAACTGATAAAGAGTGCAGAAAGCTCAACGCTGGCGGCGAAGTCCTTTGCTATATATGGTAAAGATCTTCTGTGAAATATTTTTCACTTAATTAAACAGGGAAAGATAAAAATGTCAAGGATAGGTAAACTACCTATAGAAATTCCTTCCGATGTAGACGTAACCATTGAAGGAGAGAAAATAAGTGTCAAAGGGTCTAAAGGTACTTTAAATTTTCTCGTCCATAAAAAGATAAAGATTTTAAAAGAAGATAATAAGATTATTCTAGAAAGATCTTCAGACTCGAGTTTTGATAAGTCCCTACATGGATTAACGAGGACTCTTATAAATAATATGTTGGTAGGCGTTGTAGAGGGATTTCAAAAGGAGTTAGAAATTAGCGGTATAGGATATAGGGCAGCGGTTCAAGGGAATAACCTTGTTTTATCTCTGGGCTACTCAAATCCAATAAATTATAGAATTCCCGAAGGAATAAGCTTTGAAGTTGATAAAAATCGTTTGACAGTAAAGGGGATTGATAAGGAACTTGTAGGAAGAGTTGCTGCAGAGATAAGAAGTTTTAGAAAAATAGAGCCTTATAAGGGTAAGGGAGTTAAATATTTAAACGAAAGAATAAAAAGAAAGGTTGGCAAGACCAGTTAATTAAGGAAGATTAGCATGGCTCTCAATGAAAAAGTTATAAAAAGATTAGTAAGAAAGAAAAGAATTAGAAGTAAAGTTAAAGGGACAAAAGATAGACCCAGATTAACTGTCTTTAAAAGTCTAAAACATATCTATGCCCAGATTATAGATGATTCAGAAGGACATGTCTTAGTTTCATCATCAAGCCTTAGCAAGAAATTTAAGGAGAAGATGAAGACAGGAGGAAATATCAAGGCTGCCAAGTTATTAGGAGAGATAATCGCTGAGGAAGCCTTGCAAAAAAAGATAACAAAAGTAGTCTTTGACAGAAATGGATGCCAATTTCATGGAAGAATCAAATCAATGGCAGATTCAATAAGAGAAAAAGGGATACAATTTTGATCGATTGAGGAGGAAAATTTGGAAAACAATAATAATGAGACTCAAACTCCAGAATTAGTTGATAAGATTATTAAAATAAATAGAGTTGCCAAGGTTGTAAAAGGAGGGAGGCGCTTTAGTTTTAGTGCCCTTGTTGTTGTGGGTGATAAGGCTGGAAAGGTAGGAATCGGTATGGGCAAGGCAAATGAGGTGCCTGAAGCTATTAGAAAAGGAATTGAAAAGGCTAAAAAGAATATGATTGATG
>DATKYB010000132.1 GCA_035528715.1 Nitrospinota bacterium
AAAGGAATCCCATTACATCAGAACAGCTCTCAGGATTGGCAAGGGTAGTAAGGGGGAATTCATTGGCTGCTATGGAGAATATTCCCCTCTGGCATGAAAGAGATATCAGCCATTCCTCAGTAGAAAGGATCATTATTCCTGATAGCACTATTCTTTTAGACTATATGCTTTTTAAGTTTACAGATTTGATTGATACTCTCCTCGTATACCCTGAAAACATGAAAAGAAATCTTAAGATGACTCATGGATTAATCTATTCACAAAGAATTCTTTTAGAACTCGCTAAAAAGGGAATTACTAGAGAAAAGGCTTATGAACTTGTTCAGAGAAATGCCCTTGAGTCGTGGGAAGAGGGCGTAGAATTTTATGAATTGGTTAGTAGTGACGAAGAAATAAAAAAGCTCCTCACCAAAGAAGAATTAGATGCCTGCTTTGATTTAGACTATCACTTAAAACATGTAGACACAATATTTGAGAGGGTATTTAAGGAAGATTCAATCTAAGAATTATTCATAAGGAGATTAGAGTTATGCCCCTTGTTAAGATATACGTGACCTTAAAGAAGGGAGTGTTAGATCCTCAAGGCAAGACAGTAAAAAACTCTTTGGATTCCCTTGGTTATTCTTTTGTAGAGGATGTCAGGATTGGAAAATACATGGAGATAACCGTCAATAATATTCCTAACAATGAATTGAATAAAAGGATAGATGAGGCGTGTCAGAAACTTCTGGCAAATCCCATAATCGAAAACTATAGATTTGAAATAGAAAATCACAAATAGGGAACAGAAATGAGGTTTGGAGTAGTAGTATTTCCAGGTTCAAATTGTGACCATGATTGCTACAGGGTTGTGAAAGAGGTTTTAAAAGAATCTGTAGATTTTATCTGGCATAAGGATAGCGATCTGATTGGATATGATTGTATCATTTTGCCAGGCGGCTTTTCATATGGTGACTATTTAAGAACTGGTGCTATAGCAAGATTTTCACCAGTAATGAACTCTATAAAGGAATTTGCAGAGAACGGCAAGTTAGTCATAGGGATATGTAATGGCTTTCAGATACTTTCAGAATCTGGTCTCCTTCCAGGTGCCATGTTAAGAAATAGAGGCCTGAAATTCATATGCAAATTTGTCTCTCTAAAAACAGAAAATATCAAGTCACCCTTTACCTCAGGATTTGGCAAGGGAAAGGTAATTAGAATGCCTATAGCCCATAATGAAGGTTGTTATTATGCTGACCAGGAAACACTTAAAGCTCTTAAAAAAAATAATCAAATCATATTCAGATATTGTTCTATTTCTGGAGATGTGAGTGAAAAGGATAATCCTAATGGTTCTCTAGAAAATATAGCTGGTATTTGTAATAGGGAAGGGAATGTACTTGGAATGATGCCACATCCTGAAAGAGCTTCAGAGGATATTTTGGGAAGCTCAGATGGAAGGATAATCTTTGAGTCAATAAGGGATTATGTCAGGCAAAAAGGTTAGGTTATGGAAGTTGAAATAACTGAAAAATTAATTGAAGAGCATGGGTTATCTAAAGAAGAGTATGAAAGGATATTAAATATCCTTGGAAGAGAGCCCAACTATCCGGAATTAGGTATATTTTCCGTCATGTGGTCGGAGCATTGCAGTTATAAAAGCTCTAAAGTTCATTTAGAGAAACTGCCAACAAAAGGAAAACATATCATAGAAGGACCAGGAGAAAATGCAGGAGTTGTTGATATTGGTGATGGATTGGCTATTGTGTTTAAAATAGAGAGTCACAATCATCCCTCTTTTATAGAGCCTTTTCAGGGAGCTGCCACAGGTGTGGGAGGGATATTAAGGGATATATTTACCATGGGTGCCAGACCTATTGCCTCTTTAAATTCCCTTAGGTTTGGTCCATTAGAAAAGCCAAAAAACAGATATCTTTTGGAAGGTGTTGTGGCTGGCATAGCAAGCTATGGAAATTGTATAGGGGTTCCTACTGTGGGAGGAGAGATATATTTTTCAGAGACTTATGCGAACAATCCCCTTGTGAATGCCTTTAACCTTGGAATTGTAAAAAAAGAAAGAATTTTTAAGGGAAGTGCTAAAGGTACAGGAAATTCTGTAATCTATGTCGGTTCAAAAACAGGGAGGGATGGAATCCATGGAGCCACAATGGCTTCTGAGGAATTTGATGAAACATCCGAAGAAAGACGACCAACTGTACAGGTTGGTGATCCTTTTACAGAGAAGCTCCTTTTAGAAGCATGCCTGGAAGCTATGAAAAAAGAGTGTATTGTTGGTATTCAAGATATGGGGGCAGCAGGTCTTACCTGTTCCACTTGTGAAATGGCGAGTCGGGGAAATTCAGGGATCGAAATAGATATATCTCATGTGCCCTTAAGAGAACAAGGAATGAACACCTATGAGATTATGCTTTCTGAGTCTCAGGAAAGGATGTTACTCGTTGTGGAGAAAGGTAAAGAAAATGAAGTGAAGGAGATCTTTTCAAGATGGGATCTTGAAGCAGTTGAGATAGGAAAGGTTACTGATGACGGTTTTCTCAGAGTTAAGAATAATGGTAAGGTGGTTGTCGAGATACCTGCAAAGGCCCTTTCTGAAGATGCTCCGAAATATAATAGACCAATCAAACAACCATTAAATAAGAGCGAAATTCAAAAGCTTGATCTTAATAAAATTCCTCAACCTGAAGATTTTAATGAGGCATTTATAAAAATAATCTCTTCGCCAACAATAGCTAGTAAGCATTGGGTTTATGAGCAGTATGATCATATGGTGAGAATTAACACCGTTGTTTGCCCGGGTTCAGATGCAAGCGTTCTTAGGGTCCCCGGTTCAAAAAAGGGAATTGCCTTAACATTAGATGGGAATAGTAGATACTGTTATCTTGATCCATATATAGGAGGAAAAATTGCTGTTGCAGAGGCTGCGAGGAACCTTACATGCTCAGGGGCAAAACCTTTAGCGATAACAAATTGCCTTAATTTTGGTAACCCAGAGAAGCCAGAGATAATGTGGCAATTTAGTAGGGTCGTTGAGGGAATGGCGGAGGCATGCAAGGTTTTCGATACACCTGTTACAGGAGGAAATGTCAGCTTTTATAACGAAACATTGGGAAGGGCAATATATCCCACACCTGTTTTGGGAATGGTTGGTCTTCTCGATAATCATGATTCTTACTTAACTCAGTGGTTTAAAGATGAGGAGGATATAATTGTATTGCTGGGAGAATCGAAAGAAGAGTTAGGAGGGAGCGAATATCTAAATATTATTCATGGAATAGAAAGCGGAACACCTCCAGATTTAGACCTTGACCTCGAAAAAAGAGTACAGGGGGCATGTCTTGAGGCATTTCAGAAGAAGATACTAAAATCTGCGCACGATTGCTCAGAGGGAGGCCTTGCTACTGCATTGACAGAAGGATGCATATCTAATAATATTAATGGTGTTGGAGCAGAGATATCAATAGATTATAAAATAAGAGATGATGCGCTCTTATTTGGAGAATCTCAGTCAAGGATAGTTGTTTCATTAGAAGAAAAAGATATTGATAGACTTAAAAGTATAATTGAAAAATATAAAATTCCCTATAGTATTATTGGTAGAGTGAGTGGAGATAAATTGAAGATAATTAATAAAAAAAGAGTTCAACCTTTAATAGATATCAAAATTGATATTCTAAAGCAATATTGGGAAGGAACTTTAAAGGGATATTTTCAATGATGGATAAGTTTCACGAGGAGTGTGGAATATTTGGAATTTATGGTGCTCCTGAAGCAGCAAATCTTGCCTATTTAGGACTATATTCCTTACAGCACAGAGGGCAGGAGAGTGCTGGTATTGTCTCCTCTGATGGGGAGAAGCTCTATTCAGAGATTTCCATGGGTCTCGTTGCAGATATTTTTAATGAGGAAAGATTAAAAAGGCTACCAGGCTCAATAGCAATTGGGCATAACAGGTACTCTACCACAGGCTCTAGCCTCCTAAAAAATGCCCAGCCCTTTCTCATGGAATATCTCAGGGGTTCTATAGCCCTCGCCCATAACGGTAATCTGTTGAATGCACTTAAAATACGTGATGAGCTTGAAAATCAAGGTTCTATCTTTCGCTCTGCAATGGATAGCGAGGTGATTGTTCATCTTATAGCTATGTCAAGGGAAAAGAAACTTGTTGATAGAATCACCGAGGCATTAAGAAATATTAAGGGTGCATATTCTCTTTTGGTCATGTCAGAAAAAGAGCTGATTGCAGTAAGGGATCCTCATGGGTTTCGACCGTTATGTTTGGGTTTATTGGGCGACTCCTATGTATTCTCTTCTGAAACTTGTGCCCTTGATCTTATCGAGGCAAAATATATAAGAGATGTAGAACCAGGTGAGATTGTAGTAGTCAATGAAAAAGGCTTAAAATCTTTTAAACCTTTCCCTGCAGAAAAATATTCCCATTGCATTTTCGAATTCGTATATTTTGCACGACCTGATAGTAATATTTTCGGAAAAAATGTCTATTCTGTAAGAAAAAATCTTGGAAGAATTCTTGCTCAAGAGTCCTATGTAGATGCTGATATGGTGGTTGCTGTTCCTGATTCTGGAGTTCCTGCTGCATTAGGCTTTTCTGAAGAATCAGGAATTCCTCTGGAGTTGGGTCTTATCAGAAATCACTATGTTGGTAGAACCTTTATTGAACCCAGGCAGTCCATTAGACATTTTGGTGTTAAAGTAAAGTTAAATGCTATTAGAGATTGTATTAAAGGGAAAAGGGTTATTGTTATTGATGATTCAATTATAAGGGGAACAACCAGCAGAAAGATTATTCAAATGATAAGAAGTGCTGGTGCTAAAGAGGTACACATGCGTATAAGTTCTCCACCTGCTACAAACCCATGTTTTTATGGAATAGATACACCTACTAAAGCAGAATTGGTGGCATCTTCTCATAGTGTGGAAGAAATAAATCAATACATTACCTCAGATACACTTACCTATTTGAGTTTAGAGGGTTTAAAATCTACTGTTTATCCAGACCAGGACAATTATTGTTGTGCGTGCTTTGAAGGCAATTATCCTATTGAGTTTGAATGGAAAGATTATTCTCAATTGATTCTTTTTGGAAAGAATATTTAGTTATCACTCGAGATTCACAAGAGGTGCGCTACCCCATAGCCTTTCTAAATCGTAAAATTTTCTTGTTTCTTCATAAAATATATGTATTATCAGGTCTCCATAGTCCATTAAAATCCATCTTGCTTCGTTATGCCCTTCTATCCCTAAAGCCCAAATTCCTTTCTTGCTTAAATTTTCATCAATTCCATCAGCGATTGCTTTAACCTGCCTCGTTGAATTCCCACTGCAAATCATAAAATAATCTGTTATCGAAGAATATTCCTTTAAGTCTAGAATAACTACATCAAAAGCTTTTTTGTCTTCTGCAACCTTCGAACTTAATAAGGTTTTTTCTTTTAAATCCATAGTATTAATATCTGTCCCTCATTTGTTATTAATATAAAGTTTATTTTTTTTAATGTATGCTTCTACACCCTTAGGTAAGAATTCAGAAACAGATTTACCCTCTGAGATTTTCTTTCTTATTGCAGTAGAAGAGATATTTAAGGCTGGAATTTCTACAACAAAAATAGAATACTTAGAATTCTTCACTTTTATATTTTTATAATTTCCCTTTTTTTCTAATAACTTAAAAGATATATTTTTATATTTTGGTTGAACAGTTTTTGACAAAATATCTATAATGTCATTGTCCTCATATCCTGGTCTAGAATTAACAATAAAATGACAGTTTTTAAAGAGGAGATCAACATCCTTCCATGTGGATATTTCTAGGAATGCATCGATACCAACTGTAAAATAAAACTCTGTCTTTTTACCAAATCTATTTTTAAGTTCTTCTAAGGTCTTTATAGAATAAGAATGACCTTTCCTCATTAATTCATTGAAAGAGACCATAAAGTTTGGATTATGGAGGGTAGCAATTGCAACCATGCATAAACGATGAAAGGATTCTGCTATTTTTTCTATTTTTTTATGAGGAGGTTGTGAAGAAGGTATAAAAATAACTGAATCGAGTTTAAATCTATCAAAAATTTCTCCTGCTACCTTGAGATGTCCTTTATGAATAGGATTAAATGTTCCCCCGATTAGACCTATACGCATATATTTTTTTACTGTAACCTAAGAAGAGAAGTTACAGTCAATAATTTGTTCACCTCCTTATCTGACCGTTACCCAAAATGATATATTTGGTAGTTGTTAAATCCTCAAGCCCCATCGGTCCCCTGACATGCAATTTCTGAGTGCTAATACCCATTTCTGCTCCGAGACCGAACTGGTTTCCATCAGTGAATCTCGTCGATGCATTAACAAAAACTGAGGAAGAATCCACCTCGTTTAAAAAAGTTCTGGCTTTATTATAATTGGTTGTAACGATGGCTTCTGCTAGGCCAGAACTATATGTTGCAATATGATCTATAGCCTCCTTTATATCTTTAACAACCTTTATGGAAAGAATGAGATCTAAGTATTCTGTTTCCCAATCCTTTTTAGAAGCTTTTTTAACAAAGGGTAGTATCTTTTTTGTTATTGGACAACCCCTAATTTCTACCCCTGCTTCTTTGAATCTCTTGGCCATTGAGGGAAGAAATGTTTCAGAAATTTCTTTGTTTACCAATAGGGTTTCCATTGCATTACATACTCCGGGCCTTTGAACCTTGGCATTAAAGGCTATCTCTTCTGCCATCTTTAAGTCTGCCTCATTGTCTATATAAATATGACATAGGCCTTTATCGTGTTTTATTACTGGTATTCTCGAGTTCTCTACTACCATATTGATAAGTTCAAATCCACCCCTTGGAATAACTAAATCAATATATGCATCTAATTTTAACATCTCATAAACAGCAGTTCTATCAGTAACATCGATCAACTGGATGCTATTAACAGGAAGATTACTCATTTTTGAAGCTTCTCTTAAGATTTTTGTAATGGTTATATTAGAATGAATAGCTTCTGATCCTCCCCTTAAAATAATAGCATTCCCTGCCTTAAGTGCTAATCCAGCAGTATCTACAGTAACGTTAGGTCTAGATTCATAGATAATCCCTATTACACCAATAGGAACCCTTATCTTTCCAATTTGAAGATTATTAGGTCTTTTCCACATTCTAGTAATTTCCCCAACAGGATCAGGAAGAGATACGACTTCTCTTAATCCATCAGACATTGTTCTTACTCGAGAAGGATTAAGTGTTAACCTATCAATCATAGCAGATGAAAGTCGTTTTTTCTTTGCATTTTTAATATCTTTTTTATTTGCATCAATAATGACGTTGGTTTTCTTTTCTAAGGAATTTGCCATATTTAAAAGAGCATTATTTTTAATATCGGTAGATAAAGTCCGTAGATTTTGAGAAACAATCTTTGCGTCCTTCGCTATTGTCATTACCATCTTTTTTATATCCATTGATTCCACCTTTTGTTGTTTTATAATATAACTAGATTATCGCGGTGAATAACCTCATCGTAATATTTGTATCCTAATATTTTTTCTATTTCTTTGGTATGGCAACCTTCAATTTTGGTTAAGTCTTTTGAATGAAAGTTCACCAATCCTCTGGCAAATTCTTTACCTTTTAAGTCTATGCAACTAATGGAATCTCCAGGTTTGAAGTTACCTTTAGTTTCTATTATCCCAGAAGGGAGGAGGCTTTTACCTCTATCAATAAGGGCTTTTTTAGCCCCATTATCTACCTTAACTGCTCCTTTTGGATTTAAGGTAAAGGCAATCCAATATTTTCGACTTTTGAGTTTGGATTCTGGTAAAAATATCGTTCCTACCTCTTCGCCTTTCATGACCTTTGCTATTATATTTTTTCTGCTCCCATTAACAATGATCGTCATTGCTCCAGAAGCTGCTGCTTTTTTTGCTGCCTCTATCTTTGTAAACATACCACCTGTTCCTGCTTCTGATTTTTTTCTTCCAGCTAGCTTCTCAATTTCGGGAGTAATATTCTTTACAGTAGGAATAAGCATACCTTCGGAGCCCTCTTTAGGATTTACTGTATAAAGACCATCAACATCAGAAAGAATCATTAAAAGATCTGCTTCAATCATATTTGTTACTAAGGCGGAGAGAGTATCGTTATCCCCCAATTTGATTTCTTCTACGGATACACTGTCATTTTCATTTATTATTGGTATAACACCGAAACTTAGTAGTGTAAACATTGTGTTTCTTGCATTGAGATATCGTTGTCGATTGCTAAGGTCATCATGAGTGAGGAGAATCTGAGCTACTTTTTGATTTTTCTTGTTAAAATACCTTTCATATGTCCAGATTAAATAAGACTGGCCAATAGCAGCAAATGCCTGTTTTTGAGGAATATTTTTTGGGGGTTTGTTGAGATTTAGCTGTTTGAGCCCTGAAGCAATGGCCCCTGAAGAAACAATGACAATTTGAAGCCCTGATTTGACAAGCTTAGATATTTGATTGACCAAATTTTGGATAATGAGAGGACTTATGGTTCCGTTAGAAGGTGCTATAACAGCACTTCCAATCTTAATTACTATCCTTTTAACGTCCTTAATTAATTGCTTTCTTAGATTTCTTTTGATTCTTTTGCTCCTTTTCTATTTTTTCTAAAATCTCTATGACTTTTAAAAGTAAAGTTTTAATTCCATCTCCTCGTTTTGCGGAGGTGATATATACTGGATAATCCTTTTTAGCAAAATAAGCTTGATAGTTCTCTTCTATTCCTTTTATATCTTGAATCAAGTCTATTTTATTTAGGACTATGATTTGAGGTTTGGAACAGAGGCTTTTATTAAAAGAGTGTAATTCACTATTTATCATTTTAAAATCTTTGATGATATTAGCCCATTGAGCTGTTACATCAATTAAATGAATTAATAGCTTTGTCCTTTCTATATGTTTTAAAAATTGAATTCCCAGTCCCTTGCCTTTATGGGCTCCTTTGATGAGGCCTGGGATATCTGCTGCTACAAAGCTCCTAAAGTCATCGAGTTTTACTACGCCAAGATGAGGAATAAGTGTTGTAAATGGATATTCTGCTATTTTAGGTCTAGATGATGAGATCTTTGAGAGAAGGGTAGACTTGCCAACGTTAGTTTTTCCGATAAGGCCTACATCTGCTAATAGTTTTAGTTCTAGCTCCAACCATAAGTCTTCACCTCTTTTACCGTCCTCAGCAAATCTTGGGCTTCGATTTGTGGAGGATTTAAACCTCGTATTTCCTCTTCCTCCAATTCCTCTTTTTGCAGCTATGAACCTCTCTTTTTCTTTTGTAATATCAAATAATAATTCTGAGGTTTCGGCGTTTTTGATGACTGTGCCTATTGGAACTTTTAGAATATAATCTTTTCCTCTCTTTCCGTGTTTATTCTTTCCCTCGCCTCCAGCACCTTTTCCTGCTTTATAATGTTGTTTATATTTAAAGTCTAATAAGGTATGAAGATGGTTATCACCTTCTATTATTATATTCCCCCCATTTCCTCCATCGCCGCCATCAGGACCACCTCTTGGTATATATTTTTCTCTTCTAAAACTCACACATCCTCTCCCCCCATCACCAGCTTTAACATATATTTTTACTTGATCAACAAACATGTAGGGATTTCAGGAAGGATAAGTTTTATTTATTATAAGCCCTAAGGTTACTAATAGACACTAATCAATCTGGAACTTTTGCCTTTTTTTTCAAACATTACAATCCCGTCTTTCTTGGCAAACAGCGTGTAATCTCTTCCAAGACCAACATTTTCTCCTGGTTTAAATATTGTTCCGCGCTGACGAACTAAGATACTTCCTGCAGACACCTTTTGACCTGAGAAACGCTTTACCCCAAGTCTTTTACCAATGGAATCACGCCCATTTGCTGAACTTCCCTGTCCTTTTTTATGAGCCATCTTCTTTCCTCCATCCAGTATTGTTTTTTTAAGTTTGTATACCAGTTATTTTTATATTTGTAAATTCTTGTCTATGACCCTGTTTCCTTCGGTAGTTTTTTCTTCTTTTATGTTTAAACACGATTATTTTATTTGCTTTTCCTTGTCCGGATATTTCTCCAGTAACCTTCGCACTCTTTAATTTCGGATTTCCAATATTTATATCATTTCCATCACACACCATTAATACATCTTTTAATTCTATTTCTTCTCCAACTTTTCCTTTTATCTTCTCTATTTTAATCATATCACCTTGTGAAACCTTATACTGTTTACCACTCGTTTCTATAATCGCATACACCTCAAATCCCTCCAGAGATAAATATTATTAAATGTTTAAATATAACAATATTTTAGATTTTGTCAATAAAATTATATATTTTGGCATAAAAACAGATAAATTTATACCTTGGAGTCTTTAATAGAATTTTTTGTTTTGACAAAAAGCATAGATTGCAGTATACTCTAATTCAAAAGTATAAATCCCCTTTTTTATAAAGGGGATTAATCTATTTATAAAACTAATCATATTATTCAATTACAAAATATTCAAGGGTTAAATAATAATGGATAACGCAAGTATTTTAGTCGTTGATGATGATAAAGGTACTAGAGAATCTTTATCCGAGATTTTAAATTTGGACGGATATCATACTGAAATAGCAGAAAATGGTCAAAAGGCTATTAAGTTATTGGGTGAGAAAGAGTACGATGTAATACTAACAGATTTAAAGATGCCCATGGCAGACGGACTTGATGTTCTTAAATATGTAAAAAGGTCCAATTCTATTACAGAAGTAGTCATTTTTACAGGTTTTGGTACGATTAAAAATGCTGTTGAAGCAATGAAAGCCGGAGCATATGATTACATTCTAAAACCTTTACAGACAGAGGAAATGAAAATTGTTATTCAGAAAGCATTAGAACATAAGAGGCTAAAGGCTGAAAATATATTGCTAAGGAAGCAGTTAAAAACAAAGTATAAGTTCGAGAATCTTCTTGGGAATCACGAAAAAATGCTAGAGGTTTTCAAACTTATTGAAACCGTAGCTGATTGCAACAGTACTGTTTTGGTATATGGTGAAAGTGGAACAGGAAAGGAACTAGTTGCAAGGGCAATTCATTATAATAGCAATAGGCAAGATAGACCCTTAATTCCTGTAAATTGTGGGGCTATTCCAGAAGATTTGCTAGAGAGTGAACTATTTGGTCATGAGAGGGGTGCTTTTACTGGAGCAATTGCTACTCGAAAAGGCAGATTTGAACTGGCAAGTGGTGGTACGATATTTCTGGATGAAATAGGGGAAATGAGCCCAGCCTTACAGGTCAAAATTCTCAGGGTATTACAAGAGCAAGAGTTCGAAAGAATTGGGGGGTCAAAATCGATCAGAGTAGACGTAAGGGTTATTGCAGCAACAAATAAAAATCTTGAAGAACAGGTTTCTAATAGAACCTTCAGAGAAGACCTTTTTTATAGATTGAATGTCATACCGATTGATATACCTCCACTAAGGGTAAGGACATCTGATGTTCCTCTTCTTGCTTATCACTTTATAGAAAAGTTCAACAAAGAAAAGAAAAGAAATATAGAGGAATTTTCTCCAGAATGCATGCAGATACTTATGAACTATCACTGGCCAGGCAATGTTAGAGAACTGGAAAATTTAATGGAAAGGCTTGTTATTTTGAAAGGTAAAGGAACAGTCGTTCCTGAAGACCTTCCAGAAAAACTTCTCGCCGCTAGGCAAGGTTCATTGGTGCCAAAGATTGAAATTCCAGAGGCAGGAATATGCTTTAAATCATTAGTGAGCGAATTTGAAAAAAAATTAATTATTCAGGCACTAGACAAGTCAAACTGGATTAAGAATAAAGCTGCAAAGTTATTAAATCTGAACAGAACGACTCTCGTAGAAAAGATAAAAAAGATAGATATTCAATAGAAATTCTTTTAAATTCTGCTCTAAATATTTGTCAACTTAATGACACTTTTAGTTAAAATTTGACATACTCCTTATTTTTTCTTAATTTATCCTTCCTGTAAAGTAGTTCCATGATGTCAATGTGATGACATTATTTTCTTCGTAAAATCAACTCTTAAACTCACTTTCCTCTTATCTTATCCTTTGTATTTTATTAAAAAATTTTTTTACGGGTGTATGGCATAAACCTTGCTTTAAAAAATTAAAAAACTTACCCTAAGTTATCCGTGGAAGTAAAGTTAATTTGAGAGTCGTTGGGTTCACTTTGAATATTATTTTAAAATATATAACAATTTTATGCATTTTCTTTGTCTTAATTGTTCCAATAGAAGTCCAATCTATATGCAAAGTGAGTGATATTCGTCACGGAAGACTCTCAGAATACTCTAGAATAGTCTTGGAGATTGATAAAAGTATTCCTGAGGGGCTTACCAGACATTATATAGACAATATCATTGAATTCAAAATCCCTGATTCAGTTGTAATCAGCGAAAAAACAGGAAAACTCAATGATCCCCTATTAGAGAAGATATGGTGGGAAAAAAATGATGAAGAAGATTTATTAATCAAGTTAAAAACAAAAATTAGTGAGGTAGATGTAAGACACTTCTTTTTACAGAATCCACCCAGAATTGTTATTGATGTAAAACGCAGAGATTCAGAAGACAATAGAGATATTTCAAAGAAAGATAAAAAAGATAAAACGAGGCATCTAACCAAAATATATTCTTTTGTAGAGACTTTTGAGCCTGATGAGGATTCCGAAAAGAAAATTAAAGCAGAAAAACCTAAAACTGAAACTGAGATGATAGTTGAAAAAGAAATGGACGAGGCAGAAGAAGAATACAAAATAGCTGTTGATTACTTTAAAAAAGGGGCTTTGCCAAAGGCAGTAGATAAATTTTCTTTAATCATTAGAAACTTTCCTGAATCAAAATATGTAGAGCCATCTTACTTCTTTATAGGTGATTGTTATTATTATATGGCAGAGCAGAATCCGAACATTAAACATCTGCTTGCCATTCAAGGCTATAAGGATGCTATAAGAACCTTCCCAGAATCTAAATTTGTAGTAAAGGCTCTGTATCATTTAGGTAATTGCTACTTAAGAATGAAGTATTTTTATGAGGCAGAGTCAGTATATCAACAGGTCATAGATGAATATTCAAAAAGTCGGTATGCACCATTAGCTCAATTGGGAAAAGGAAAAAATTTATATCAGTATGATAGATTCATCGAGGCAATCATAGAATTTCAAAAGGTAGTCGATAAATATAGAGATACAAAGGTTGCGTGGGAGGCCTCATATAGGATAGCTGATTCTTATTTTAAAAATAAAGAGTTTAAAAGGGCTAAAAATTATTATGAACATTCCAAAAACATATGGCCTTCATATTTAAATACCCACATCCAAACCTTTTTTAATATGGGTGAAAACTACTATCAAAATAAAGATTATGACAAGGCAATCCTTACATTTTTTGAAGTAGCAAATTTAAAAACAAAAAAAGAAATCAGCCAAAGGGCTTTTGCAAGAATTGGAGATTCTTTTAGAGAAAAGGGGATGACAAAAGAAGCATTGAGAGTTTATTCTGAGGTCATTACCGATTACGAAGAAGGGGAAGGTTTTGTTTTAAGCAAGATTAGAATGGCTGATATCGGAGCCGAAGGAAAAATCATGGATAAAGAACAATTTGTTTTTAATGACCATCCTGTCTTTAATTATCTTCCTTGTATAAATCCAATTAAGACATATGGGGAGATTTATGATGAGTTTCCCTCCAGCGGTTTTGCAGACTTAGCTATATTCAAAGAAGGAAACATGCTCAAAAAGAACAAGAAGTTTAGGGAGGCAACAGAAAAGTTTAAAGTCCTTCTCCGTCAATATCCTGAAAGTATCTTATTTGATGATACGCTACTTGTTCTTGAGTCTTCCATAAAAGAGTTAATAAATTTTTATTATAAACAAGGAAGACATTATTCAGCTATAGAGATATATACTGATAATTTGGAACCATATCTATTAAAGATGGAGGATCCGAAAACTCTTTTCCTTATAGGAAATAGTTATAATACCCTTGGTCTTCGTGAAAGCGCACTCGTCACCTTTAGCAATGCACTAAAGATCTCTCATAAAAATAAAATTAAAGATCTTATCCTTTTTGAAATTGGGAAATTGTATAGTCAATATGGTGATAAATCTAAGTCTGAGAAGACTTTTAGGTTTTTATTAAAACAATATCCTCATAGTCGATATTCAGTTGATTCTATGCACTACTTAGCAGACATTCTTTATGAAAAAGGAAATTTCAAAGATGCCTCTATCTTATACTTATCAGCCATAAGAAAAGATAAGCACAGAAAGAGAAACGCAATAAGCTATCATATGCTTGGTAATTGTTATAAAGAATTAGGAAAATATTCCAAAGCGATAAATACATATAAAGTCTCCCGCCTTGAATTTAAAAAGATGAAATACAAAAAAGAGGAAATATCAGACTATATAAGGGATCAATATTTTAATTTAGCAGAAGCACTCCTCTTTAATCAGGAGTACAAAAAGGCGTTATCGACCTTTCAAAAGGCAACCAGTTTATACCCGAAAGACAAGAGGGCTGGTTGGGCCTTATATACCATTGGAAGTCTACTCATGAAAATCAAAAAAGAAGAAAATGCATTAAAGACATGGGAAAGTGTTAAGAAAAAATATCCTGATAATATTTGGGCTCAAATGGCTGATGAATCAATAAGGGGCTATCATTTTGAAAAAAGATACAGGTCTTATTTTAAAAGAGGTTAATTAATGAACAATGTAAAGCTGAAAACGGAAGATTTTGAGCTTTTAAAGAAGGCTTTTGATTCATTTAATCAATCTACGAGTAGATTAAAAGAATCCAATGATTTTTTACAAAGAAAACTCAAGATATTGAATCTTCAACTAGAAAAGAAAAACAAAGAATTAGAAGTAAGCCTTAGAGAAAAAGAGAGTGCAAAAAATTATCTCAATAATATTCTCGAAAGCCTAACAGCAGGGGTTATCGTAATAGACTTAAAAAATAATATTACAGTATTTAATAGAATAACTGAAGAGGTAACAGGTTATTCTTCTGATGAAACAATAGGGA
>DATKYB010000133.1 GCA_035528715.1 Nitrospinota bacterium
TAGGTTTTTTACAAGGTCTAAATAATATTCAACCTGATGTTTCTTAAAAGTATCCTCTTTGAAATCTATTTTTTCAGTTAATAAAAATCCCCTTTTATCTCTGTTATATCCCATTCTTATTGGGATGCCCGCAAGAAAAACGATTAAGGCGGAATGAAAGGAATTAGGCAGTAAGATTGCCATGTCCCAATTCCCCTTGGAGAGCTTTCTTATTAATCCCATCTCGGCTAATGCCTTAATTCCTGTTCTTTTAAAGTAGGGAATGACTTCGTCAATATGAGGGCTTACTTCCCAAAGCGGCGATAGCCCCTCTTTTACCAGTATCCCTAGGTGAGCTTTTGGAAAGATCTTTCTGATTAATTCTACCGCCGGTATGGCTAGGACACTGTCCCCCACCCAATTGACACCCCTAACCAGGATTCTTTGAATATTGTCTTTATCTAAATTTATCACCATTAAACGTCATATTTTAAAAAAGAAATTTTTTAAAGAAAACGTCTGTAAGATTTATTTTAAAAGCTTTCAATACAGGATACCTAAGCAATTCTTTATCTGAATTTTTCCCTCTACTTCTTCTGGGTCTTCCATCGCCTGTGCATCCATAACCAATTCTCAGGATACTGCCTGACATAAGATTCGATTATCTTAGTAAACTTGGCCGTATTTACCTCAATATCTCTCTTCATATCACCTGATATATCTAGCTCTACGCTCTGACCAACAACTAACTTATGAAATCCTGGCCCCTTTCTAATTAAAAAACTTGGGTATACAGGTAAACCAGTCCTCAAAGCCAAGATAGCAAGAGAAGGGGTTGTACAGGCAGGTTTTCCAAAAAAATCTACAAATATACCCTCAAGTGGTGAGGTATTCTGGTCTAAAAGTATTGCAACCGGCTCATTATTCTTGAGTACCTTTAAAACTTCCCTTAAAGCATTGTGTTTGGAAATCACCTTGTTTCCATAATAACTTCTGAGATCATTGATCATTTCATCTATCAAGGGATTATCAATGGGTCTAGCCACAACATTTATAGGGGCTCCTTTTAGAGACGTCACAATGCCCATCAATTCCCAATTACCAAAATGTGCAGTCAATAAAAGGCAGTTCTTTCCCTTTTTATATTTTCTAAAAGCCTCATTGTAACCTACAAACTCTATATTCTTCTCACACCACTGCCTGCCATGTTTTTTAGATAGAAAAAACTCAACAAGGATTAATCCCAGATTTTGGAATGACTTCTTTGCAATATTTCTTATTTCTTTAATATCTTTCTCATGCCCAAAAGCGACCTTTAAATTTTCAATGGCTATATCACGTCTTTTCTTATGTAAAAGAAACAATAGATAGCCCACTCCCTTACCGATTCTGGAAGCAACGGAAAAAGGTAAGAGATTTAAGGTTATATAAAAAAATCTTACAAAAAGATATTCTAGTCTGTTTAGCACAATCTAAATTTTTTCCTATTCGTGAGATAAAATCCTTCCAAATATCTGTTTTTTCAGTATTTAAATAATTTTAAATAACAGATTTAAGCTGTTCTGTCAATAAAATTAAATGTAGAATCAGAATGAATGAACTATCTTAATAATCTTGAACTCCGATTAAAAATTGATAATTTGTATCATAAGCCTTTGTAATAGCTTAATAATAGCCTTTACAATTTCATACAAATAGTGTAATTATCTCCTATCCTTTTATCTTCAAATAGATGATTTATAAAACTCATCATGAAAATTATTAATAGATATATATTAAAGGAGTTATTTTATACATTTTTATTATCAATATTTGTCTTTACGATTGTCCTGATATTAAATAAGGTTCTTCAATTAACTGAACTCGTAGTAAACAAAGGGGTACCTCTCGTAACAATCTTAAAGCTTCTTTTATTTCTATTCCCTTCTTTATTAATAATCATTATACCTATATCTATTTTGGTAGCGTCTATCACTACTTTCAGCCGTCTCTCAACAGATAACGAGATAATTATATTAAAGACCGCGGGAATAAGTTTATACAGGCTTCTCCTCCCCATCATTATATTATCTCTGTTTGCCTATCTTTTTACAAACTTTCTAACATTTAAAGCACTACCATGGGGAACACAATCCTTTAAGAATCTTATGTTTCAAATCATCCAGTCTAAAGCCAGCTTAGATATAAAGGAAAGAATCTTTAATGATTATTTTGACGGTCTTGTAATATATGTAAACGAGGCTCCTATGTCTAATAAACTAATGAAGGGTGTATTTATTTCCGATTCAAGAAAGAGTGAAAATCCTCAAACCATAATCGCAAAAGAAGGTGTATTGTTAATTGATCCCGTATCCATGAAGGTTCTATTAAGACTGAAAGATGGTTCTATTCATCAATTAGAGAAAACAAAAGATTCATATCAACTGATTCATTTCTCTACCTATGACCTTTCCCTCGATATTTATAAGACTTTGTCTGCTAAAAAAGATGAACCAAAGACACTAAAAGAAATGACAATTTCAGATATCAAGAAAAAGATAGAATCACTAAAAAAAGGAACCAAAGAATATAATCGTGCCTTAATCGAATACTATAAGAAATTTTCATTCCCTATTGCTTGTTTAATTTTAGGATTTATAGGTGCGCCCTTAGGTATTGTAAATAGACGTTCAGGAAGGTCAGGAGGGTTTGCTATAAGTGCTATCGTTGTATTTTTTTATTATGTGATGTTAACCATGGGCGAAGGGCTAGGGGACGAAGGAAAAATTCATCCTCTCATTGCTATGTGGTTTCCAAACTTATTATTGAGTATTATGGGCATCTATCTGGTAGTAAAAACAGGAAAAGAATCTCCCTTTAAGATATCTGGTTTTATCATTAACCATATCGTCTTTTTCATAAAAAGGATGAAAAATATATTTTTAAAGTATTATCAATAAGTAGGGATACCTCTTGAAAATTATAAAAAACTATATAAGCAGAGAATTTTTGAAAATGTTCTTCACAATATTAATCTCGTTTATCGGTATATATTTTATTGTCGAATTTTTTGAAAGAATTGATGATTTTGTCGAACATCATGCTAACTTCTATGATTCTATAAGCTACTTTGTATTTAAAATGCCACTTATTATCTCTCAAATAACGCCCTTTGCAGTATTATTAGCCACTGTTTTGACCTTTTGTATTTTTTCTAAAAATAATGAGATCATTGCAATGAGGTTATCAGGTATCAGTCTTATGGAAATCTCATCCCCTCTCATCTTGCTTTCTATATTGATTAGTATTTTAAGCTTTATTGGTAATGAACATATCATCCCTTATACTAACCAAAAGTATAATTTTATATTCGATGTGAAAATAAGGAAAAAACAACCCAAAGGAATATTTAGAACGGATAAAATCTGGTATCACGGAGAGGAGAATACGATATGGAATATACAGCTTTTTGATGGAACAAAAGATGTGATGCGAGGAGTTACCCTCCATAAGTTTAACGAAGAAAATGTATTAATAGAAAGAATTGACGCTTCATTGGTAAAATGGAGAGACGGAAAATGGAATTTTCTAAATGGAAATATCGTAAGATTTACCCAAGATGGTGGATTCTCATCAGAAAGTTACGAATCCAAAAATATGTTTTTCCCTGAAGAGCCGAAAGATTTCAAAAACATAAAAAAAGACCCTGAAGAAATGAGTTTTAATGAAATCTATTCTTACGTTAAAGAATTAAAGAAAAAGGGATTTGATGACACCAAATATTCCGTTGATATGTATGGTAAACTTGCCGCACCTCTGAGCAGCTTCATAATGGTTCTATTCGGGATCCCCTTTTCCCTAAAGTCAGGTCGGACGGGAGGTATTTTTAAAGGTATTGTCGCTACAATAATAATTGGCTTTAGCTATTGGATCATCTCTTCTATTGGAATAACCTTAGGACACTCAGGGGCTCTTCCCCCTCTGATCGCCGCATGGACCCCCAACATTCTCTTTATTGCTATTGGGCTCTATCTATTGATAAGTGTCTGGCACTAATGAACTTTCTTGTTTCATCGCTGTCTAATATAGCTTTTGGCTTGACATTCGCAAGATATTCTGTTATCAATCAAACCTAAATTTGAATAAATAATTTTTTGAAAATTAAAAAGGTTGGCAGATGAACCATTATGACATTCTAGGTTTAGATTTAGAATTAGAAAACGGGAAGGTCGAAGGAAAAGTCACTGGAACCCTTTCAAAATATCTTCAGGACTATTTTAATTTTTATCTAACGCAGTTAAATAAAAACAAGGTTCTTGCTGTAAAAAATGGGGGTAACGTCTATACTCTCTTTTTGCCTCCCATTCCAGGAAAGGCAGCTATAGAAGATATTACAAGAAAACTCCTTCGAAAAGCCTTTAAAAGAACTGTCCCTTCAACATGCACTCTTTCAACTATTAATACCTGTCAAGCAGACTGCCTTCATTGCAGTGCAGCTCAATCTATGAAACAAACTAAAAAGGCTCTTTCAAACGAAGAATTTAAGAATGTTATCGATCAGGCAATAGAACTGGGAGTGGTAAACATCACTTTAACAGGTGGAGAACCCTTGCTTAGAAAGGATCTTTTTGAGCTCATTCATTATGTAGATAAAGAAAAGACAATCTGCCCCATGTTTACTAATGGTGAATTTCTTACAGAAGCTAATGTAAAAAAGTTAGATGAAGCAGGTATATTTTCAGTAATGGTAAGCCTTGATAGCCCTGATGCCAAAGAACATGATGAGATGAGAAGAAGGCCGGGGTTATTTAATAAGGCAATAGAAGGGATAAAGAGAATGCTAGATAGAGGAATGCTTGTAGGCATATCAACTTATGCTAGCCAAGAAAACATTGCTGATGGTAAATTAGAAAAGCTTCTTTATCTTGGAAAAGACTTAAAAGTCCATGAACTAGTCATCTTTGATGCCGTGCCAACGGGTAGATTTATAGATAAAAAGGACTGTATGCTGACAGACTCGGATAGAGAAAAGATAAGAAAGATAACTGAGGAATGGCGAACAAATCCCGATTTACCTAATATTACCGCTATGTCTTGGGTAAATAGTCCTCAAGGCTCTGGCTGTTTTGGTGCCAATGAACAGTTCTATATGACAGCTTGGGGAGATATTACGCCTTGCGACTTTACACCCCTTGCCTTTGGAAATATAAGAGAAGAATCTTTGCAGACGATATGGATGCGGATGTTATCCCATCCAGCCTATAGTACCCCTCATCAAAAATGCAGGATGCAAGATCCCGATTTTCGTAAACAATATATTGATTGTATGCCTGCGGGAGCTGACCTTCCTATCGAACTCTGGAAGGATGAAAATGCATTTAAAGAATCAGATAATGGTTTTAAACCATCGGATTCTGCTAAAAAATCATCTATCCCATTAACGATCAGAACCTCTGGTTTTTAATATGTTTAATCTTGCAATAAGCTAACAAGATCTTCTTCTAGTTTTTTTTCTTCTATTACATTAGTCCTTATCCTTAACACCCAGAAAGGAAATTCTGTAGGTAAGTATCTGAGAAGTCTTATCCCATCCTTTTCTGTGGTTATCACAAGATCAATATTATTTGAACGAATCATATTTCGGATATAGTTCAAGTCTCTATCCGAAAAGTCATGATGATCTGGAAATATAAAGAAATCTTTAATATCTGCGTTTAAGGATTTTAGGGTAGACCTAAAAGATTCAGGCTCAGCTATACCACAAAAGGCTAACACTTTTTTGTTCTCTAAAAATGATACGTCTTCTTTAATGCTTTCATTTAAGTTTATCAATTCAGAGGGTTCAAAAGAACTATAGTAGAAAGGTATATTCTTATTAATTTTTTTCTTTAATAAATTAATTTGAGGCTCAAGAATAGAACTATATTTTGAAAAAACAATTCTATCAGCTCTGTTAATTTCTTTTAAGGGCTCTCTCAAAATTCCAACAGGAAAAAGTTTATAGTTGCTTAATAATTGTCCTGCATCTATAAGAAGGATATTTAAATCCCTCGCTAATTGAATATGCTGGAATCCATCGTCTAAGATGAGTACTTCTGCACCAAATTTTTCAATGGCAATAGTACCTGCTTTAAATCTATTCTTGCCAACAATGACCGGTATTCCTTGAAGGCTCTTTGCTAACATATAAGGTTCATCTCCGGCATTATAAGGATCTAACAAAATATATTTTTCATCTGAAACGATATCTATTCTATTTCTTCTCTTCCTTTTATATCCTCGACTCAATATTGCTACTTTGTAACCTTTGTCTTTTAATTTTTTAGCTAACAAAATAACAAAAGGAGATTTACCAACACCACCTAAAGTAATATTCCCAACACTGATGACTTTAGTTGGAAGGCTCTTGATATTGAATATATGAGTGATATAAAAAAAACGCCTCACAAAATGAATCATTCTATAAAGTAAAGAGAAAAAAAAGAGAAGGATCGAGATAGACCTAGAAATAATATCATTCCTTTTTCCATATATTATTTCTCTTAAAAATCTTTCCATTGTCATCTCATTTAGATGAATCTGTCTAATATCTCCAGACTCTTTAATACAGAGCCATGATTTTCCTCTATAGCCTTATATGCCTTTTCTCCTGATTCTTTCAATCTCTCGTTGTTTTTCAATAATTCCTTTGCTTTGATAATAAATTCAGTTTCATTATTAATCTGAATGCCCCCACCTATTTCTTTTATTACGCTAGCGATCTCTAAAAAATTATCCATATAAGGACCAAAAAAAACAGGTCTTTTATAGATTATGGGCTCAAGGATATTGTGCCCACCAATTTTAGGTACCAGACTTCCTCCTACAAAGATTATTGTACTGATGCTATAAAATTTTGATAATTCTCCTAAGGTATCTAGAATCAAAACATTATTTTTATCTATAAAAGCCTTGTTCAATTCATTAGTAATAGAAGTCTTTCTTATAGCTCCAAATCCTTCTCTCTTTATCAAACTCTCTATCTCTCCTACCCTCTCTAAATGTCTTGGTGCAATAATAAGAACAAGGGAGGGATATTCCGTTTTAATATTACGGAACACATTTAAAACTTTGCCCTCCTCCCCTGGATGGGTACTTCCTGCAATCATTATCTTTTCATTTTTCAACTGGTCTAAGGAACCCTCTCTATTTTCTTTGTCTTCACTTGAAATCAACATCAATGCCTGATCAAATTTCATGTTACCCAATACTTTAACTCTTTCCTTTTTAGCTCCAAGCTCGATAATCCTCTCAGCATCCTTTTCTGTTTGCATACCAAAAAAGGAAAGATAGAATAACACCCTTTTCATAAAAAATCCTATCATCTTATATTTTTTAAAAGAACGACTAGAAATCCTGCCATTAAAGATTACAGAGGGGATATTTTTTGTATAAAGAAATCTTAGAAAGTTCGGCCATATCTCAGTTTCCATTGTTATAAACAATTTTGGATTCAAATATTCTATCACCCTCTTTATAATCCATGGGTGATCAAAGGGGAAAAATATAATATTCTCTGTCTCTTTTATCTTATTCCTTGCTGTATTATTTCCTGTCTCTGTTACCGTTGATACAACAATATCCAAAGTAGGATATTTCTTCTTGATCTCTTTAATGAGGGGCAGCGATGCATTAACCTCTCCAACAGAAACCGCATGAAGCCATACTGGCCTATTTCCTTTTAGCCTTTGTTTTATATCAAGAGAAATATAACCTAATCTCTCTTTAATCCCCCTTCTGTATTTCTTTGTGGTTAAGACCTTAAATATTAAAAAGGGAAAAAGTATAATCGTAACTAAATGGATTAATAGATTATAAAGTAAATACATTATAATTTTCTTTTCTCGAAGTATTTATCCGCTACTTCTGTAATCTTGTTTAAATTTTTCTCTAGCTCAAGCCTTTTCCCCTCTATTGTTTCATTGTCAGCATCCTTTGGTACAATTATGGGCTCTCCGTAAATTACTATGACCTTTGAAAAGGGAAGGGGAAGAAGAAACCTGTCCCAGCTATTAAAAATCTTTTTTCTTCTCGCATTATATGTAACGGGAACTATTGGCGCCTCTGAAATCTTAGCGAGGTTGATAGTACCTCTTTGAGCCTTATATCTTGGGCCTCTAGGTCCATCAGGGGTTATGGCAGCATGGTAACCCTTTTTTAGCTGTCTTGCCAAATTTATGAATGCACTTTTCCCTCCTCTAGAAGAAGAACCTCTTATAGTTTTGATACCCATATAATGAGTAAACCCACTGATTAGTTCACCATCTCTGCTTTGGCTGATCATCATATAGGCATCTCTCTGATTTTTATATATGTAACCAAATAAGAGAAGCCTTCCGTGCCAAAAGGCCAAGATACCATTCCGTCTACTTTTTATAGATTCTTCTATCTCTTTATTTATATACTCAATCCTTAATGTTTTTCCTATTAAGTTAACTATTAGATATCCAAAAAAGGATAATAATCTCACCGACATTTTTTATCATAAAATGAATAAGTTGTTAAAAACATTAAAATTATAGCATTGGGAAATAGGGGTTTCAACCCTTTTCTAGGTAAGCAGCAAGAAAGAAGCGATATAGCACAGTATTTAAACTCTTATGTCTAACGAAACTTCTATGGAGAGTACAAAAAACATCCTATTGGGGTGAAGATATATCCTCTAAACAGAGGCTGTCGTTCTATTCTCTAAAAAATCAGAAATCTTTTGAGCGCACCTCATCGATGCCCCAGGCTCTCCCAGAACCTGCCTGATCTTTAAAAGCTCTTCCTTCATCGAATTATAATAATTACTCTCCTTCAATGCCTTTATTGTGATCTCTGCAATCTTCTTCGGGCTTGCTTGATATTGCCTTAATTCTGGAACGATCTCTTTCCCTGCAATAATATTTACAAGCCCAAAATAAGGAATCGTCAAAAACGTCTCAACCAGAAGCCATTCGAATAGTGTTCCTCTGTAAAAGATGACCATCGGTTTCTCTAAAAGAGCTGTTTCTAATGTTGCTGTGCCTGAGACAACGATGATAAAGTCTGCAGTATTCATCGTATCATAAGTGAGATCTTCTGTGATCTTTATTTCTAGATCTTTTTTACTAATAAACTTCTCCACCTGTTGTCGATCAAGTGTTGTAGCCAAGGGAAGGATAAATTGGGATTCAGGCAGGGCTTTTTTTATGATCTCTGCTGACTGAATTATAATAGGAAAATTATGTTTTATCTCTATCTCTCTGCTTCCAGGAACAAGACAAATTATCGGTTCGTCCATCTCTAAATCAAATCTATGACATATCTCCTCTTTGGAATAAGGTGTCTTTACAAGATCAATTAAGGGATGACCGACAAACTCCACATCCACCCCTGACTTTTTATAAAATTCTACCTCAAAAGGTAAAATAACCAGCATCTTATCCACATATCTTTTGACCTTTTTTATTCTCCACCTTCTCCATGCCCAAATCTGAGGGCTTATATAATAAATAACCGGGATACCTATCTCTTTGGCTGCCTTTGCTAATCTCAGATTAAAATCTGGCAAATCTATAAGAACAATAGATGCGTATTTTTTGCTGAGGAGTTCTTTTTTTATTCCATTAAAAACCCTCTTTAAGAAACGGAGTTTCCCAACGGCCTCAAAAATCCCAACAACGCTGATATCTTCAGCATTAAACAAGGCCTCAACGCCAGCCCCCCTCATTTTTGGACCGGCCACTCCCTTTATCTTAAGATCAGGTCTTAATTGAGAAATGGCTTTAGCCAGCTCACTTCCATAGAGATCGCCTGAGCCCTCTCCAGCTACAATCATCAGGTTCAACTTACCCTTTTTCCTCCTCCTTTGAGTCATCCACTATAATAATCGATACTCCTGCCTTATCTGCCATGGAAATCACTTGGTCTATATCCATAATATATATTTTTTTGAACTCTAATGCTAAGACGGATGCTTTATATTTAATCATTCTCTTTAGGGTCTCTATGCCAATTGCTGGTACATCCATGCGGAAATCATCCTTGATTCTGCTTACCTTTATGACAACCGCATTCTTTTCTACTAGGGAACAACCACGCTTAATAGTCTCATCTGTTCCTTCAATCGCTTCCACTGCTAGGATTGCCTGGTTTTTTACAACGATGGTTTCTCCGATATCTAATTTTGCAACTTCTTTTGCTAAAGACAAACCATATTTTATGTCCATCCATTCTTTCTCTGTCGGTTCTCTTTTGGTTAACACCCCTTTTGGGGGAAATAATTCGTCGAGGAAAAATCTCTGATCCATAATATTTAAACCTTCTTGCTTAAAGATCTTAGCAATGCCAGACATAAGTGTATCATCATTCTTATTTATAATTTCCTTAAGAAACTTTAGAGCCTTCAGGTCAAAACCTAACTTATCAAAGATAACCTTCTTGTTAATCCTTCCAATGATGATAATATCCTTTACCCCCTCACTCTTTAGGGTATTTAAGATCTTCTTAGACTCTCCAATTCCTAGGTGATGGATTTTATCAGAATAGGGGGATAATGTCTTTTTTAGATATTTACTTAGAACAATCGTGGTTAAAGAAAATCCTCTCGCCTTGGCAGACCTTGCAACTTTTATGGGAAGTTCGCCTTCTCCGGCAATCAAACCGATCTTATTTTGCACAATATTCACTACAAATAATTCCCGTTAATTTGGAATGAATTAAGATTCTTTGAATTCAATCCTGTTTTTTTTAAATTTTTCAATGATCTCTAAAGCCACGTTTAAGGAATGAAGCTCTCTTTCAATAGAAGCCGAATTTTCCTTTTTGTTGTTCAAATGGTTCGTCACACAATCAATCAGATGTTTTATCTCCAGCTTCAAAGGGTTTTCTTTATGAACAAATATCCTTTCAATAAACGACTCCTGTTTGTATCTGAGCTCTTCTTTGGTAAGGGTGTGTTCTGAAGAAGCCTGTCTGTGGATATGAATATCTTGATCTGTATAATCTAGAAATATATAGGCATCCTTTTGGGTTATTGCCAGTGTTCTTATCTTGTTTTGGGTGGCACGGCTCGCAACAATATTTGCGATACAGCCATTCTCAAAACGTATCTGGACATTCGCAAGATCTTCATGTCCTGAAAAAACAGAAACACCCATGGCATTTATCTCTTTTATCTTTGAGTCTACAAGATCGAGTATGATATCGATGTCATGAATCATTAAATCTAAAACAACACCATCATTCTCAACCCTTAGATCATAGGGCCCTAATCGTCTTGAATCAATAAATATAGGATTTGAAACGATCTTTTTCAGTTCCTGAACTGCTCCGTTAAACCTTTCTACATGGCCAACATTTAATACGACACCACTTTGTTCAGCAATCTTAAAAAGTTCTTTCGCCTCTTCCGGGTTCTTTGTTATAGGCTTTTCTAATAATACATGAATTTTTTCTTTCAAAAAATCTTTTGCGATTTTGTAATGAGACTTAGTAGGCACGGCAATGCTCACTATATCTAATTTACCAAATAATTCTCTATAATCTGTATACGCTGTGGTATTGTATCTCTTTGCTATCTCTTCTGCTCTCTCTTTATTTATATCTGCAATACCTACCAGTTCCACATTAAAAAGCTCGGAATAGACCCCGACATGATAGCTTCCCATACGTCCAACACCAACAACGCCTGCCTTTATATGATTAACATCTATCATGACTCACTCCTCTGTTCAAGCACATATGCCCCGCTCACTCTTTTCTATAAATTCTATCAAATGGGCAATCTCCTTCTCCATTTTTATCTCTTCTTTAATCTTTTCCAATGCCTGAGATGTATTAAGATTAGAATGATAGAGAACTTTGTAAGCCTTTTTGATATTATTTCGAGTCTCTTGACTTATACCTGCCCTTCTTAATCCTACAACATTCACAGCCCGTATTCTTGAGGGGTTTCCCTCTGCAATAAAATAAGGAGGAATATCTTTAACCACTCTTGAAGTCCCGCTAACCATAGCTAAAGTTCCAATTCTTACGAATTGATGGATAGCTGTATGACCGCCAATAACTACTCTGTCCTCTACGGTCACGTGACCCGAAATCCCTACAAAACTTGTTATGATCACATGGCTCCCAATAAGACAATCATGACCAACATGGGAATAGGCCATAAAGAAGTTATTGTGACCGATACATGTTGTCTCTCTTTCTTTGCATGATCTATGTATGGTAACAAATTCTCTAATAATATTGTAATTACCTATTCTAACATATGATTTTTCGCCTTTATAACCCATATGCTGAGGCGCTTCTCCAAGAACAGCACCAGAACTTATCTGACAGTTTTCCCCTATTTCAGTCCAGCCTTTAATGACAACATTCGAATCGATTTTTGTTCCCCTGCCTATCCTCACATTTTCGCCAATAACAGAATAGGGGCCTATGGAGACATCAGAATCAATCTCTGCTCTCTTATGAACAGAAGCAAGTTTATCAATCATTTTTATCCATAAAATCCTTTACCCAAAAGTTTTATATATCAGTCCCCAATCATTGCCTGCACTTCTGCCTCAGCAACCAAATTATCATCTACATAAGCATTCCCTTTAAGACGCCATATCTTTCCTCTATGCTTCAACACCTCCATTTCAAACCTTATCTGGTCCCCTGGTACCACAGGTCTTCTAAATTTTGCCTTATCGATACCCATAAAATAGGCTACCTTTGTCTCTTCCCTTCCCATGGACTCCATGGCAAGAATACCGGCAACCTGCGCCATCGCCTCGATAATCAGAACTCCTGGCATTACGGGAATCCCAGGGAAATGACCAGTAAAAAAGGGCTCATTTATGGTCACATTCTTTATACCGACAATGCGCTTATCCTTTTCTAATTCTAATATTCTATCAACAAGTAAAAAGGGAAACCTGTGGGGCAGATACTTTTGTATCTCTTTTTGACCTAACATATCACACTCCTCTTTAACATGATTTATTGAATTTTATAATAACCACTTTTTTACAAATTTTATTTTTTATCCTTTTCTATCTTTGATATTTTCTTACCGAGTTCTTTTAATGACTTAACAAATTCCGGCAATCTGGGTAAGAGGACATGGACCTTTCTCCACGAACTGTGATCCATGGAGGGGGAACCAGACTGAATGGATTTAGGAGGAATATCGTGGGTGATTCCGGATTGAGCAATTACAATAGAATGATCCCCTATCTTCACATGATCCACCACACCAACCTGACCGGCAAGAACTACATGATCCCCAATCTCGCAGCTTCCAGAAATACCTGTTTGAGAGGCTATAATCGTATTTTTACCGATACTGACATTATGAGCCAGATGAATGAGATTATCTATCTTTGTCCCTTTCTTTACAATTGTCTTGCCAAGATTTGCCCTATCAATACATACATTTGCTCCTATCTCAACATCATCCTCTATGCACACACTTCCAACATGGGGTATTTTATAATAACTCTCATCATCCAACTTTACAAATCCAAAACCATCGCTTCCGATTACTGTGCCGCTGTGGATAATAACATTTTTCCCAATCCTTACATTTTCATATATGCTGACATTTGGATAGATTACAGTGTCATCTCCAATCCTGCAGTTATCACCAACGAATACCCCTGCATACAGTATCACTCTATCACCGAGCTCTACATCACTTCCTATATAAACATGGGGAAAGATGGTTATATCTTTCCCCATCTTTACATTCTTCTTTATTATCGCATTCTTATCGATTCCTTTTGGACAGGGTTTTTTCGGATAGAATATTTCGAGAAGCTTTGCAAAGGCGAGATAGGGATTCTCTACAATAATTGAGGGGATGGGAATATCAAGATCTTTATCTGTGATTATAGCAGATGCCTTACAATGCTTAAGCTCCTTGATATATCTCTTATCAGACAAAAAAGTAATATCACCTTTTTTAGCTTCCTTTATTCCTGATATGCCCTTGATCTCAATGTGAGGCTCGCCCTTTAAATCTCCTTTAATTAATTCACAAACCTTCTCCAGCTTCATAAATATCTTTTATAAACTATTTCTTTTTTTTATGCTGTTCGTTGTATATTTTTGTTATTTTATCGGTAATATCCATATCTTGAGAATAAAAGAATAATCCTGACCTGCTTCCAAGAATGAGACTAAATTTATCCTTTCTTCCTACATCAACTATTATTCTGCCAATATCTTTTATCATCTTTTGACTCAGTTCATCCCCTTTCCTCTTTATCTCCGCCTCTGCATCATTTGCATATCTCTTTAGCTCTCTTAATTCTCGTCTATACTCGGCCTCTTTCTCCTTTCTTACAGACTCACTCAAAACCAAACTCTTTTTATTTAACTCATCTCGAAGCTTTTTTGCCTCTGCCTCCCTCTCTCTAATTATCTTCTGTGTCTTTACGATTTCTTTTTCGATAAACTCTCTCGCCTCTTTTCCCCTCAAAGAGTCATTCATAACTCTATCAAGATCGACTACAGCAATCTTAAGAGAAGAATCTGCAAAAGCCAACCCCGAGGATAAAACACTAACAAAAAAATAAAAAAATATTACTTTTAGCAAAGATGAGGATTTCATAGATAGAGAACTCCTTATTATATTTTTTTAAGTTATAAGGCGCCCGCTCCCATTTTAAAGTGAAACTCACCTGGGCTTTCACCAGGTTTTTGGTCTAATTTAATGCCGTAATCAAAACCCATCGGTCCGATAGGTGTAAAAAGTCTGATGCCAGCACCTATAGCACTCCTTAAATTAAAGGGATCAAAATCCTTGATATCACTGTATACGTTTCCAGCATCTAAAAATCCAATCCCCGTTATATTCATTTGATTAACGAGAGGGTAACGAAGCTCTGAACTCCACAAAAATCGAGAGTCACCACCAACGGCCTCGCCACCTTCTTGTGGACCTACCTCATTATACGTAAAGCCCCTTATTGTTCCTGATCCACCAGCAAAAAAGCGCTCAAATATAGGGAGCTCTTCACCACCAAGGCCTTGAGCAAACCCGCCCTGTACGAATTGACCAAATACGAGCCTTTTTTTCTTCCAAACAGGGATATATTTTCTCGTTCCTACAATAGCTCTATAAAATTCATTATTACCCCCTAAGGGCCCGCCAGCGAATTCTGTACTAAAAAAAGTTCGGCTCCCTCTTGTAGGAGCAAATCTCCTATCGCGTGTATCCCTCACTATTGCTGGCATAATACTACTCGTCATCGTGGTTCCCTCCTGAGACCTTATATAAGATGAAGTAATTCCTGGATCAATATTACTCACTTCAACATCTTCTAATTTATAATGTATGGTTCCGGTAACATTTTCTCTCAACTCCTTACTAAAGCCAAAACCCCCTCCCTGAGAATCTTGATTAAAATATAAATAATCCCTTTTTAAATTGAAAAGGTTCGAGTTAAACCCTATTGAAGAGTCAAATAGAGCAGGATTTTCGAAGTTGATTTTAAATTGAGTCGTTACGCCCGAAAGATAGGTGGCAAATTGAAGCTTGTGTCCTCTTCCGAATAGATTGTTCTGGGCGACTGAGCCACCAAAGATCATATTCTCTACAGAACTGTATCCGCCCCCGAAGGAAATCACACCCGTATCCATCTCTTTGACCCTTGTCTCAATGTCTATAATATCATCTTTTTCACTTCTGGTTGTATCTATCTCTACATCACTAAAAAATCCGCTAAAGTCTAATGCTCTTTTGCTCTTTCTCAGCTTTTCACTATCAAACACCTCACCTTCACTTAGCTCAAACCCTCGACGGATAACATTATCTCTTGTCTTGAGATTTCCAAGGACATTGATATTCCCAACAAACATCCTTTTTCTCTTGTCAATATTATAGACAACATTAACCACCTTTTTTTCTAAATCTGTCTTTGTTGAAGGTGCGATATCAACAAGGGCATAACCTTTCTTAGCATATAACTCCGTTAAAAGATTAATATCTTCTCTTAAAATGGACCTGCTGAAAGTATAACCCTCTCTAAGAGATAGTTTTTTATACATTTCCTCTTCTGAAAGATCAGGATCCCCCCTGAAACTTACCTTCCCAACACTAAACTCTTCCCCTTCTATGATGGGGATCGTCACATATATTTTTCCCTTACTTCTATTAATTTCAACCCTTGGCTCTCCTGCCTTAGCCATGATATAGCCTTTATTGGAATAAAAATTTTCTATCAAAGAGATATCGTTCTTTAACACTTCCTCTACATATGTCCCCTTCTTGGTAATAAAAGAGAAGAGGTTTTCTTCCTTTATCAGCATGACTTTTCTTAGTGTCTTCTCATCAAATGATTTATTTCCAGAAAAGGCGATTTTGTCCACAGACATCTTCAGACCTTCATCAATTTTTATCTCCAAATCTACCCTGTTTGCATCTATTTCTTTCACATAAGACTCAACGTCAGCAAAAAGAAATCTTTTGGTCTGATATAAAATCTTTATTTTCTCTATGGACTCTTTTATTAAGTTTTTGTTAATAATTGTATTCTCCTTAATAGTCAACTCTTTTCTAATATCATCCTCCTTGATCTTTTCATTACCTGATATGATTATATTTCCTATGGAAGATTTTTCAGAAACAACAAATATTATCTTCAGCCCCCCTTCAAAATCCTGCACATCGATCTTAACATCTTTAAAGAATCCTAAATTATAAATCTTTTTTAAGTCATCCCTTAATTGATTTACTGAGAATCTATCTCCTACCTTAGACTTGATATGAAACCTAATTGTAGATTCCTCAACTTTAAAATTTCCTTTTATTTCTATCTCCTTTATTTTAAGAACTTCTCTTTCAGCAGATGCAGCATTAACGAAAAAAAGAAAACTCCATAAACAAATAAACATAAGTAAAGGCTTATGTTTTATCCTCATTTTATAACCCTGTATAAGCTTTATAACTTATCTAATTACTAAGTATTAGATGTAACCAAATCTTTCTTATCAATAAATACTAACTGATCCCCCTCTCTTTTTACTACCACTACTCCGCCATCTCTAAACTTTCCTCTTAATATTTCTTCTGATAGAGGATCCTCTATATATTTCTCCATTGTTCGCTTTAAAGGCCTTGCTCCATAAGCAGGATCAAATCCTTCTTTTACTAACCACTGCTTGACAAGATCGTCCATCTCTAAGGTCAGACCCCTTTCATCTAATAGATGGGCATTAAGCTTTTTAAAAAACAGATCTACAATCTCAACGATATTCTCCA
>DATKYB010000134.1 GCA_035528715.1 Nitrospinota bacterium
CATATTATTATTTCTTTTTGGAGGTTATCTCCTCTTTGGTGGGGGAGTAGATAAGATTCACTGGCTCTCCATAAAAAATCAATGGAAGGGTCAGAAGGTCGTCTATTACAAAAATTCTATTTATGGAAATGTTTCTGTTGTTGAGAGGGAAAAGCAGTATACATTCTTCACTGACGGCATCCCCACCATTACGACTCCCACTCCGGATATCGTCTTTGTAGAAGAATTTGTTCATCTGCCGATGCTTTCCCACCAAAGCCCAGAGGAGATTTTGGTCTTAAGTGGTGGGGCAGGGGGTGTGATAGGTGAGATTCTCAAATACAGGAGTGTAAAAAAAATAGACTATGCTGAATTGGACCCTCTTCTATTGAAAGCAGTAAAGAAATTTCCTACGCCCCTTACCCAATCGGAGCTGGAAAACCAAAAAGTAGATATCCAAAATATCGATGGGAGGTTGTTTATCCAGAGGACACAAAAGTTATATGACCTCATTTTCGTTGGCGTCTCAAATCCAACTGATCTTCAGGTAAACAGAATGTTTACAAAAGAGTTCTTTGTTTTGGCCAAAAAGAAGCTTAAGCCAGGAGGGGTTTTCGTTATTGGTCTCCCTGGCTCTTTAACCTCTCTGAGTAAAGAACTAAAGAATCTTAATGGCTGTATTCTTAATACGCTGAGGAGCATTTACCCTTCTATTCGTATCATTCCAGGAGATTTTAATCTCTTTTTGGCTTCAAACTCAGAAGAGATCACGCTTATCAACGAGACCCTACTCAGTAAAAGGCTCGAAGAAAGAGAGCTTAGGACAAATCTTTTGACAAAGGGGCATCTAAAGTATAAGTTGGATAAAAGGAGGCTGGAGTGGTTTTTAAGCTCCCTAAACCAAGAGAGGAAAATAAACTCAGATTTTATTCCTCTGGCAGTATTCCATAGCCTTGCTTACAGAAATGCCCTTTTTTCTCCTTATATACAGAAGTGGTTTCAGTGGTTTGAGAAGATAAATTTAAAACAGATTATCTTCTTCCTTGCCATCTTTACCTTAAGTTTTATTTTTATCTGCTCAAGGATTAAAGGATCTTTAAAGATAGCTGTTCCCCTTGCTATTCTATTTACAGGATTTGCTGGAATGCTCTTTGACCTCATACTCGTATTTACCTTCCAGGTCCTCTGCGGGTATGTTTTTTATCAAATAGGGCTCTTGGTAACCGCTCTTATGGTCGGGACAACCGTAGGAAGCGGGCTTATGACATTCTTTTTGGAGAGGATTAAGAAAAGCATTCCTTTTTTTATGAAAGTAGAACTCTCAATCATCCTTTTTTCAGGCATCCTTCCAGTAATATTCCTCATTCTTCATCCTCATTTAGAAAACAGATCAGTCTTCTTTCTTACACAGGTAAGCTTTCTCGTCCTTTCTTTTATCTCTGGCTTTTTGATTGGCGTACAGTTCCCCTTGGCTGCAATGATACACTCACGGTTTTCTCCTAAGCTGGGAACTACTGCTGGCTTACTTTATGGTGCTGACCTTTTTGGGGGCTACATTGGAGGGGTTATCGGTGGAATCGTTCTTCTGCCCATCCTTGGATTGGTAAAGACCTGTTTTGTGGTGGCAATGGTTAAGATAAGCAGCCTTATCATATTTATTTTTTCTTCTCAAAGGTTTACATAAGATTGCTATACCTCATCTCCTTTAAAACTTTTTCAAATCAAACAGATGTTCTATTTGTCATCTCTATGAGTCTATATTAAATTAAACAGTATAGTAGTTCGGCTTGGCAAACGTTCATTAATTTGCAAAGTTGTGCACTATGAAACTTGATTGGGAAAAATGCTTGGTTATATTTTTATTAGTGTTTGCTATGGGAGCTGCTGGCTTAGTGCTACTCTTATTAAATGATAAGGCTATAGCCAAGAAAACTCAATCTATAGAAGCTAAGGAGTATAATATGCTGAAATCTGAAAAGAGCCCCTATCTCCTTCAGCATGCAGACAACCCCGTGGATTGGTACCCATGGGGAGTAGAAGCATTTGAGAAGGCAGAGAAGGAAGATAAGCCTATTTTTCTCTCTATTGGATACTCGACATGCCACTGGTGCCATGTAATGGAGCACGAGTCATTTGAGGATGCTGAGGTTGCCAGATTGATGAATGAGGTATTTGTCTCGATAAAGGTCGATCGCGAGGAGCGACCTGACATAGACAGCATCTACATGGCAATCTGTCAAATACTAACTGGCACTGGGGGATGGCCTCTTACCATCATTATGACGCCAGACAAAAAACCTTTCTTTGCCGCCACCTATATTCCGAAGGAGACACGGTATGGACGGATTGGTATGATGGATCTGATTCCACGTATCAAGAAGCTCTGGAAAGAACAGCGATCGGATGCTTTAGGTGCAGCACATCAAATTACTGCAGCCCTCAAGCAGGTATCGCCTGGCTCACCGGGTGCAAAGCTGGATGAATCCACCCTGAATCTCGCTTATGAGCAGCTGAGAAGAAACTTTGATGGGGAGCATGGTGGTTTCGGGAACACACCGAAATTTCCAACCCCCCACAGTCTCAGCTACCTTTTACGTTGCTGGAAGCGCAAAGAAAGCAAGGAAGCTCTTTTTATGGTTGAAAAGACCCTTCAAGAGATGAGACGTGGTGGCATCTATGACCATATCGGATTTGGCTTTCACCGCTACTCAACAGATTCAAAGTGGCTTTTGCCTCACTTTGAAAAGATGCTCTACGATCAGGCACTACTCGCTATAGCTTATATTGAGGCTTATCAAGCAACCAGAAAGGAAGAGTATGCAAAAACGGCAAGAGAGATTTTTACCTATGTTCTTCGGGATATGACGAACAAAGAAGGAGGATTCTATTCTGCTGAGGACGCTGATAGCGAGGGCAAAGAAGGGAAGATATATCTGTGGAAGTATGAAGAAATCAGACAAATTCTTGAAAAAGAAGAGGCAGATCTGATCGTTAAGGTGTTCGCTGTCAAAGAAGAGGGGAATTTCAAAGAAGAGGCAACCGGAGAAAAAACAGGTGAAAATATCCTGCATCTGGCAAAATCACTTGAAGAGCACGCAGCTAACTTTAAGATGTCCGAGCAAGGGCTTCAAAATCGCCTGGGAAAAATACGCCAGAAGCTATTTGCATATCGCAAGAAAAGAGTCCATCCCCATAAAGACGATAAGATTTTGACTGATTGGAATGGTTTCATGATCGCTGCACTGGCAAAAGGTGGACAGGTCTTTGATGAAGAGGAGTATGTCAAAGCCGGAAAGCGGGCTTTAGATTTTATCCTAAAGAATATGCGAACTAAAGATGGACGACTCCTTCATCGCTACCGCGATGGAGAGGCTGGTATATCTGCTTATTTAGATGATTATGCCTTTTTGATTTGGGGAGTGTTAGAACTCTTTGAGGCTACCTTTGAAGTGAAATACCTTACATTGGCTCTTGATTTGAACAGGGATTTGATAGAACACTACTGGGATAAAAGTAGTGGGGGATTCTATTTTACGGCTGATGATGGTGAGAAACTCCTTGTTCGCAACAAAGAGATTTACGATGGTGCCATACCCTCTGGAAACTCGGTGGCAAAGCTCAACCTCCTTCGACTTGGACGAATCACTGCTAATTCTGATCTGGAAGAGAAAGCAGCGAAAATCGGGAGCTTTTTTTCCGACATGGTCAAGCCGTCCCCATCTGCACATACCCATCTCATGGCTGCCTTGGATTTTGGAGTCGGGCCCTCTTATGAGGTGGTGGTTGTGGGCAACCCAGAGAGGAAGGACACAAAAGAGATGTTAAGGGCTATCAGAAGCCATTTTATACCGAACAAGGTGGTCATTCTCCGCCCAATTCAAGAATCCGCTGAAATTGATCGTCTCTCTCCGTTTGTCAAATACCAAAAGCCTATTAACGGCACAGCCACTGCCTATGTCTGTCTCAATTATAACTGTAAGCTCCCAACAACAGATAAGAGTAAAATGCTTAAGCTTCTCAATGTGGAATAGCGATGACGAAAAATGAGAAGCCTGCCACTTGACCAAATGATTTCTTTTTGATAGAAGATAATCAATTCCGAATTCACTTAAAAAATCCCTAAAAAACAAAAGGGGTTTTAAGAACCGCAAAAACTTATTGACTAAAACCATCTTTTTTGATAAGAAAAGAGACTCAGATTATTTAAGTAAATCGAAAGGGGGGAATAAAATAAAATGAAAGATAAGTTAATTATTGCAGGGGTTGTTATCGCCATTGTCTTTACTTTTTTAGGTTATACTCAGATAAAACAACTCTCTCAAAAATTGGCTGCGCTGGAGCGAGATGTTGCGTCCCTCTTAAAGACCCAGGAGAGCAAACAGATTTCTGAAAAAGTCGGTACCCTCGAGACAAAGGTTGAGACTCTCAAAAAGGAGACAGAGAAGTTAGATAAAGATATCCTGGCATCAAAAGAAGCCATACCCATTATTGAGAAGCTCACAGAATCACTGATCAAGATAATCGAGGCTTCAAAATCAGAGCAGAGGAAAAAGTAAAAAGTCCATATAAGAGGAGGAGCAAGATGTTAAAGAGGATAGCTTTGATTTTCAGTGTGATATTTTTAGTGGTGAGTCTACAGAGCCTTGATGCAAAGCCAAAAAAGGAAAAAGCAACCTCAAAGGAAGAGGTAAGAGCAGAAAAACAGTTTGAAAAGAAACAGAGAAAAGAAGAGCGAGAAAGAGAAAGGGAAATGAGTAAGGAAGAGAAAGAAAAAGAAAAGGAGCTAAGAAAAGAGGAGCGAGAGAGAGAAAAGGAATTGAGTAAGCAAGAGAAAGAAAAAGAACTGAGATGGGAAGAGCGAGAAAGAGAAAGGGAAAGAAGAGATATGGGTCTTCACAGGGGTGAAGAGCTTGGCGTTAGAGACAGGGGAGAAGGTATAGGTCGAGACAAGGGACAGGGAGGCAAACAAAGAGGAGGGGGAGGCAGAAGATAACTGATTTAAATTCAAGGTTTTATTTGATTTTTGCTGTTGATTTAGATGATTTTTAGAGGTTCTTTTAACAAAATTTTTACTTGACATCTATAGAGTTTTTAATTATTTTAAAAGGGTATCTTCGTAGTTTAAATCACTTGATAATCGGCGTAATTATTACATGAAAAACCTTTCTCGAGAGGTTTTTATGTTTGATTATACCATTATTATCAGATTATTAGCTCAAGAGAGCTCAGTCCGCGTTTGTCCGTTGTTTCATTCTACTTCTCTATCCACGCAAGTTATTTTTAATCATTTTAATCTTTAACGAAAGGAGGGGGACTTATGGCGGAGTGCCCAAGTTGCAAAAGTAAAGATGTTGTAAAGACGGCTTATGGAGAAAGATGGAGATGTAAAAAGTGCGGACAGTACTTTAAGGTATATCCATCAGGAGAGTCCGAGAAAAAGTAGGAATTAAAATTAGGAAAAAGTAATTTTTTTTCATTTCTGATACAGAAGATTTTTATAAGTTTTTACCTTCCTTGCTTATGAGTGACAGGGAAGAGAAAGGATAACTCTTTTTTTACTTTTTCTTCCCTCACCCCCCTTCCCAATTATTGAAATATCAAAAGGATTAAGTTATAATTCCATCAACAAAAACCTTTTAAAAGCTATTGACTAAATTCTCTCTTTTTGATAAAAAGTATTGGTTTTGATTCAAGCTCTGATTAGAATGAAAGGAGGTTTAAGCTTCTATGATATTCAAAAAAAGTAAAAAAGGAGAACAAGAAGAATTTAAAGATGGCTGGAGAATGATCTGTCCGGAAATAACGATTAAGGAAGTGGTAAAAGAGGAAGAAACACAACCCAATCTAAAGGGCAGTGAAGAGACTTTCAAGAGTGTCTATGATATGAGCAAGAGGGCGGTTAAGTAAATAGCTTACACCCAGACCCTAACAAAGAATAGACACACCTTACATCAGTTCATTAAACCTACTTAATACAATCACATAATACAGCTTTATCTATGAATGGATGGAATGAGAAAACATTTGCAATCAATGCAGAAAAAGAGGTAAGATATTTTTCCTTTGATTTATCTTTTTAGTGCGTATATTTAATAAAAAAACGCAAAAAATGATTTTACTATTCATATCTTAAGGAGGTGAATCAAAATGAAGAAAAAACTGACAACGGCGTCCGGTGCCCCTGTGGCTGACGACCAGAACAGTATTACAGCGGGCGAGCGAGGACCCATACTTAT